>DASTWH010000192.1:0-8495 GCA_035758735.1 Gaiellaceae bacterium | reverse complement strand
GCCGACCAACGAGGCAACGGTCAACGAGCCGCCATGCCCCTCGGCGATGGCACGGGCAAGGGCGAGCCCGAGCCCCGTGCCGGCTGATGTGGCCGATTCGAGCCGAACGCGCGGCTCGAAGATCCGTTCGAGGTCGTCGGGATCGATCCCGCCGCCGGTGTCCGAGACCGCGATTCGGACCACGGTGTCCGCAGTGACGCTCACGGACACGGGCTCACCGGAAGTTCCGTGGACGAGTGCATTGGTGATGAGGTTGTCGAGAGCCTGTCGGAGGCGCGACGGGTCGCCTCGCACGGTCGGCATCTCGGCCGAAAAGGACAGGTCGACGGCCGCACCACGGAACCTGGCCGCGGCCACGACGTCCTCGACCAGGCCTACAGGATCGATCCGCTCGAGGCGGATCGACGCGACAGCGACGTCGGTGACGATCCGCTCGATCCCCGCGCACGCTGTCACGACGAGCCGGACGAGCGTCTGCCTCCCGTCGTGCTCGACGTCGCCGTCGGCGAGCGTCTCGGCGATCGCCGATAACGCGGCAACGGGGCTTCGCACCTCGTGCACGAGGACGGCGATGCGATCCGCGTCGAGCCTCGAGGTCATGCTCTTCGCTCCGCCATCCGTTCGAGCGCCCACGTCGCGGTCTCCGCAAGCATCGAGTCGGAGGAGCCCGTATACCGCTCGACGGCCGGCCTGAGCGCCTCGGTCCCGACGTTCCCGGCGACGACGAGAGCGTTACGGCGCAGCCAGCGCCCATCGTTTCGCGGGACGTAGAGCCGGTCGAACTCCGTCGCGAGCTCGGCGGGATCGCTCTCGAGCCAGTCCGCGAGGCGAACGAGCGGTTCGACGGCGGGCGTTGGGGAACCCCGACGCCGCTTCTCGACGCCCCGGTTCCAGGGGCAGACGTCCTGACAAATGTCGCAGCCGTACACCATGTCCGCCATCTCGGCGCGGAACGGCTCGGGGATCACCGCGGGCGCCTGCGACCAGTACGAGAGGCACCTCGTGGCGTCGAGCGTCCCGGGCTCGTCGAGCGCTCCGGTCGGGCACGCGTCGATGCAGAGCCGGCATTGGCCACAGTCGAGCTCCAGCGGCGGAGACGTGTCGACCTCGACGTCCGTGACCAGGACGCCGAGTACGACCCACGACCCGTGCCGGTGCGTGATCGCCATCGTGTTCTTCCCGTAGAAGGCGATGCCCGCACGCACCGCAGCTGCGCGATCGACGTGGTCGTTGTCGTCGACCAGGACGCGATACGACCCGCCCATGCGCCTGCCGAGTGCGTCGAGCTTCTCGCGAAGCTCCGCGTACTCGTCGCGCCAGCTGTACCGCGGGAGCCGACCCTCATCGGGCCCGGGCTCCGGCACGTCCCTCGCGTAGCACAGTGCCGCGGCGACCACTGATCGCGCGCCCTCGAACAGCTTCTCCGGATGGCACGAGACTTCGGGCCTGGCCATCGTGAACCGCATGTCCGCAAACAATCCTCGCTCACGTCGCTCGCGGATGTGCCGCTCGGTGTCGACATATGCCTCGGCAGGTGACGCACCGATCACGTCGAGACCGAGCTCCGCACCCAGCTCGCTCAGCTCCGCGCTGGTCATGCGAGGATTCTGCATCGTGAAGGCGATCCGCATCCACGAGGACGGCGGTCCCGAGGTTCTCCGCTACGAGGACGTCGCAGATCCCGAGCCCGCCCCTGGTGAGGTCCTCGTGTCGTTGCGCGCGGCCGGCCTGAACCACCTCGACATCTGGGTGCGCAAGGGACTTCCGTCCGTACCCAAGCCGCGCATCCTCGGCGCGGACGGAGCCGGCCTCGTCGCGGGGCTGGGCGAGGGCGTCGACACGTTCGCGGTGGGCGATCGGGTCGTGATCAACCCGGGCATCCCCCACGGTGGCCGGATCACCGTGATCGGCGAGCACACGGACGGGACTTGCTGCGAGCTCAAGGCCATTCCCGCGTCACAGCTCTACCCGCTCGACGACACGCTCTCCTTCGTCGAGGGAGCGGCGTTCCCGCTCACCTTCGAGACTGCGTACCGCATGCTCGTCACGAAAGCATCCGTCCAGGATGGAGAGTGGGTGCTCATCTGGGGAATCGGCGGCGGCGTCGCGCTCGCCGCATTCGAGATCTGCCGTGCGCTCGGCGCGCGCACGATCGTTACCTCCTCCAGCGAGGAAAAGCTGGAGCGGGCGCGCGCTCTCGGCGCCGACATCGCCGTGAACCACGCCGGTGGAGACGTCGTCCGGGCCGTCAAGGACGCAAGCGAGGGCCGCGGCGCGGACGTGGTCGTCGAGACGGTCGGAGAGGCGACTTGGGAGCGGTCACTTGCGGCAGCGGCAGCCGAGGGACGGGTCGTCGTGTGCGGCGCGACGACGGGCCACAGCCCTCCTGCCCGCCTCTACCGGCTCTGGTGGAAGCAGCTCGTCGTCTACGGATCGACCATGGGCATGCCGTCGGACTTCGAGGGCGCCTACGACCTCGTGCGAACCGGACGCGCGCGCGTGCACGTCGACAGCACGTTCCCGCTCGCGGATGCCTCGGTTGCGCACGAACGCCTCGAGTCGGGCGCGCAGTTCGGGAAGGTCGTCCTCACGATCCCGAGCTGAGCCGCGCCCCTCGATCAGCCGAAAGCCGAGGATGGGCTTCGCGTCGTCCGACATGCGGTCTCCCTGAGCATCGAGCAAGCCCGACGCAGCGAGACTCGAGCTGCAGCGAATCTGCGGCCCTGTGCCGCTCGGCCTCGGTCGCGAGCATCGAACGCGAGCTCGCGGTGTACCGATATGTGACCGCCGGCCTCTACTCAGACGACGCGGCGCCGACACGCCTCCAGCTTCCTCGATGCTGAAAGAGGTGACACCACCGATGCACCGCGAGTCACGGGAGATGGCCACTTGGTCCTCAACGCAAAATGTTGCCGTCGCCGTATTTCGCGCGTCAAGATCCTTGAAGCGACCGCCTAGCGAGCGAGGCGGCTCGCTGACCGAGAGGTCGACTCGAGCGCATAGCCGGCGCCGCGTCTGGCTTCGTTGGCGTCGGCCGTCCGCTTTTCCAACTCAGAGATCTGTCTCTCAAGGATCACCCAAGCGCCTCTTTCCGAGGCGATGCGTTCCTCGAGTGTATGAATGTCGCTGGCGAGGTCTTCGGCGGCTGGGCTGCTGTACGCCGCGATCCGGCGGCGCAGGGTGACGTTGACAGTGTCGAGGTTCACCCAGTCCACGGCGCGACATTTCGAGAGCCATCGTCTTGTTCCTTGCCGGAGGTCCTCTCTGCGGTGAGGGGCCACCCCCGACGCTCCGGCCGTCTACTCCGACGCGCTACTCGATAACGGGCGACGGCAGCTGCCGCCAAGCATTGACGTCGCCCACGTAGATGACGCATGCGCGAGGCAAAACCTGCGCGTCGCCATTCCCGGAACACATGAACGGGGAGGCGCGCCGACTGATGACCTGCACTCCCCCGCGCTGCTCCGGGATCTGTCGCGGATCGGAGTTCGCCGCGTTTCCGATCGGTAGGCCGATGCCATGTAGGAGGTCGCCGTTGACAGGGGAACCCAGGACCCGCAGTGTTTGAGCGTTTACGCACGGGGAGGAGGACTGGGATGAAACTGACCACGGTCGGTGCGATCGTTGCGGTTGCTGTGCTCACCATGCTCGTCGGCGTCACAGCGGCAGGAGCGGGAGGGCGAGCAGTTCGTCTCGAAGCTCACGCCACCGTCATCTGGGTACTCACGGACTCCGCGACCGGCGAGGTGCTCAGCGTTCGAAATGGCGCCATCAGCATCACCGCGACGGACATGTGCCCTACAACCGACTGCGGTGATCGCATCTCGGCCTCGATCGACGACGGCGCGCGAGTGACCGAGGGCACATTCGAGACGCATCAATTGCCGGGCTACTCGAACCTGTTCCTGCCGGGAGGTGTCGATCTGCAGTTCGTCGATGGCGGGGAGCCGGGCCAGCGCGCAGTCGGCCCGCCAAACTCGGCGGGCGTAGCTCCCACCACCGACTACGTGCAGTGGCTCAACACAGGCCCATCCGTCGTGCTGAAGGGGTATCTCCAGACTGGGAACATTCAGTTCAAGTCGCCGACCGAGCACGCTGACCAGACCTCGACAAACTGACCCTTCCAGCGTGCGCGGGGCCGGCCCGCGACGTCGCCAGTCGGCTCTAGTTACTGGAACTGCACTCGGTAGACGATGCCGTTGCCTATCGATGCGTAGTACAGCGCTCCGTCGGAACCGATTCGAATCGCGACTGGGCTCTGGGCCGCGCGCCAGTCATGGACGACGTTCGCGGAGTCGAGCCACTTGATGAAGCCACCGAGATAGTCGCCGAAGAAGTACGCGCCTTGGTACTGGGTGGGGAACGTGCCGCCCCGGTAGAAGGCGCCTCCGGTGATCGCACGGCCGACTGCGTGCGTGTATGCATGAATCGGATAGGTGAATGCGCTGGACGTACATGTCCCAACGCCGCTTCCCTGCGGACCTTCGCACGTTGGCCAGCCGTAGTCGGCGCTACGCGCGAGGACGTTCACTTCCTCCCAGGTGTTCTCGCCCACGTCGTTGACGTAGATGCGAGCACTGCCCGGATCCGCCGCAAAGGAGAAGGGATTGCGGAGTCCATAGGCCCACGTCTCGGGGCGCGCGCCCGCGATCCCGACGAAGGGGTTGTCGGAGGGGACCGAGCCGTCGGGGTTGATCCGCAGGATCTTGCCGCGCAGCGTGTCGAGCTCGTCAGCGTCGGTCGAACTCGCGTCGTCACCCACCGCCACGTAGAGCTTGCCGTCGGAACCGAAGTCGATCGCTCCGCCCTGGTGGTTCGTGGCGGTGCCCGTGATGTTGTCCAAGAGCACGACCTCGCTTCCCGTGGCGGCGACGTTCGGATTCGAGCTGCTCGCGGTGAAACGACTGACGCGGTTCTGGCCAGTGGCGAGCGACGAGTAGTAGACGTAGACGGAGCGATTGGTGGAGAAGCTCGGGTCGAACGCCACCCCGAGCAGTCCCTGCTCACCGGCGGTGTCGACCGAGACGCTGAGAAACGGTGTCGAAAGAAGTGTCCCGCCGCTGACCACTCGCAGTGCTCCTCCCTTCTGCGCCACGAAGAGCCTCCCATCGGGGGCGAAGGCCATGGCGGTGGGCGTCGCGAGTCCGCCGACGTACTGCGTCTCGACGAAGCTCGGCGGCGGAGGCGAGACGGTGATCGTCCAGGAGTGAGAAGCAGGAGGCGACGTACGCGCCTTGCGCACGGCCACGACCCGGAACTGATGCGCTCCGACTGCCAGGCCCGCGTATGTCTGCGGGCTGGAGCACGCGGTGAAGGGCGCCGCATCCAGCGCGCACCGATACGACGCTCCTGGGGTCGTGCTGGAGAAGGCGAAGGTCGCGCCGGTCGACGTGGTGGGGTTCGCAGGACTGCTCGTGATCACCGGCGTGGCGGGCGGCGTGGGCTTCGCGGCACTGGCTGAACCAACGCTCAGTGCGAGGAGTCCAAGTACGAGGAAACCGCGCTTCATCTGCAGGAACAACCCATTCGCACGCGCAACCTACTGCGGCAGCGCGTTCGCGCCTCACCCTTGGGGAGTGGGAGCAACCCTCGAACGAGGCACTCACGCAGGTCGGGAATGGGCTCTCAGTACGTGTGTGACCACCGGACACACAATGGCCCGTAAGCCCTTATCCGAAGCCGAGGATGAACTTCGCGTCGTCCGACATGCGGTCGGGCGTCCACGGGGGATCGAATGTCAGCTCGGCCTCGACCTCGGACACGCCGGGCACGCTGCGTGCTGCATCGACGATTCCCTCGGCGATCATCGCGCCGGCCGGACAGCCCATCGACGTGAGGCTGTACAGCACCTTCACCTTCGGCCCGTCGACCTCGACGTCGTACATGAGGCCGAGCTCGACGATGTCCATCCCGAGCTCGGGGTCTTCCACTCCGTGCAGTGCCTCGACGACGTCCTCGCGCACGACCATCTGGCAAGTGTAGAGACGGGCTAGCCGACGGCGACGAACTGATCGGCTCGCCTGAGGACGAGGTCGAGAACGTCGCCGATCGCACGATCGAGCGAGTCGTTGTGGATCACGGGCACGTCGTGACGGCGCGCGCGCTCGACGAGGTAGTCCTGGATCTCGCGGATCTGCGGGAGAGCGTCGAGGTACTTCTCGAGCGGACGCAACCCTTCGGTTGCGTGGTCCCGGATCCAGAAGTGACTGCGGTGCAGATTCTCGTCCTCGATCGCCACCACGCACTGCACGACGAACGCGCCGGGATAGTGCGTCCCCACCATGCCGGGGACGAGGTGGACGCCTTCGAGCACGGTCGACCAGCGCTCCGTCGCCGCGCGCTCGAGTGCGGCGTCGACCCCGACGAGCACGTTCCGCGTCTGGTCCAGGAAGCCGAGAATGGCGGCGTCACCGGACTCCTCCTCCTCCGCGCGCGTCAGCGCGAGCCGGGCCTCGAAGCTCGAGTAGTGCACCGACGGCATGAACTCCCGCGAGAAGAACGTCCGCATCGTCTGCCGGATGAAGTCCGTCGACGTCACGCGTGTGATCCCGAGGCGGTGTGCGGCCTCCGTGGCGATCGTCGACTTGCCGGTTCCCGTCGCACCGCCGACGAGCAGGAGCAACGGCTCGTCGAGCTGCTGCAATGCGTCCAGGCGCCGGAGTCGGCGCACCGTCCGCGCGGCTTCCTCCTCGCCGATCAACTCGGCGGCGAGCTCGCCGAGCCGGTCGAGGTCGAGCGACACCGCGCCGCGGTCGGCGAGGTCGCGGTCGGCGCGTCGCGCGATGAGGTATGCCCGCTCCGGATCGAGGCCAGTGACGACGAGAGCGCGTGCCATGAGGCCCTTCGAAAACGGCACCTCGTCGCCGAGTGGCAGCGGGAGAGTGTGACGGCGCTCTCTCACGACCCGAATTTGGCCATTTCTAGGAGCCTCTCGTCAAGTTGCGTCTCTTCCACCGCGACGACGTCGTTCGCCGCGAGCACGACCTTCGCGCCACGAGCAAGGGCAGCTTCGGCGACGACGTCGATCGCAGCCGCCTTCAGCTCGACGAGGAAGACCTCGGCATCCACGTCGCGGATGTCCGAATGCAGCGCCTCACGGTCGGCCAGGTTGCCGGAGACAAGGACGACTCGCGCGCCATGCGCGTCCTCGAGATGGGTGCGCAGCCGCGCGTGCGCGCCCGCTGGCGCAGCACAGAAGTACGCGACCTCGCGCCCCCGCACGTCGGTGAGCGGCCGCGGCTGCAGGGTCGTCGGGACGACCGCGACCCCCGACCGAACGACCCGACGAACCGCATCGCTCACGGCGTGCCATCCAGCGGAGTCGTCGGCCATCGTCACGAGCACGACGTCTGCGAGGAGAAGCCGGTACGCATTGAGATAGCCGACGACGAGCGCGGGATCCTGATGGCCGCCGACGACGACGACGGTGCGATCCGCCGCTATCGGCGGCAGGGCCGCTCCGCTTCCGTCGAAGACGACGAGCTCCGGGTCGAGCGCCGCCGCGACCCTGGCCCCTTCGTCGACGTTCGATGTCGCCACACCACCGGCGAGCCCACCGCCGCAGCGTCGACAGCCGACCGTCGTGACGCCGACGAGAGCGGCCGTCTCGAGATGATCCGACGCTGCGTGCCGACCGGAACGCGACAGGTCGACGAGCGACTCGACAGTGGGAGGCACCGTCACGACCTCGGGCTCCGCAGGCCCACCCCGCCCCATCGCGACGACGACGACACGGCGATCGGCCGCGAGCAGACGCGCGAGGTGGCCTGTCACGGCGGTCTTGCCGACGCGCTTCCCTGTGCCGACGACCGCGATCGACGGCAGCTCGAAGGCGGCCAGCTCGGGCGGGTCGAGTCGGAAGTCGGCGCCGACGTACGGCACGCCGAGCGCGAGCACGCGGCTTGCGAGTGCGAAGCGGCTCACGGGGTCGAGCACCGGCTCGTCGGAGAGATCGACGACGACCTCGGGGGCGTGCTGCGCGATGGCCGACTCGACGTCGGCGTCCAGCGGGACACCGTAGTCGTCGCCGCCACGCAGCTTCTCGGTGCCTCCGACGAGAACTGCCACCACGAACTCGTACGGCAACTCGGCGAGCGCATCACGCACGACGGGGGCGTAGTGCTCGCCGTCGACGATCGCGAGTGCTCTCAACGGCGAGCGGTGACCTCGTCCTCGATCGAGCCCGTGAACTTCGCGTACTCGAGCGTGTCGAGCGCGAACGAGACGAGCTTGACCTGACCGTGGAAAGGATGACGCCGCCAGATCTCGACGCGCGTGCCGTCGATCTCGATCACGTTGTAACAGGGCCGCGTGTTGCCGCGGAGCCTCAGCGACGACACCGTGCCGGCGTTCACGACGAAGAGATCTTCCAGCCGCCAGACGTACGGCACGTGCTTGTGCCCCGAGAGGACGAGGTGGACGCCCGACCGCTGGAGGCATTCGATCGCGTCGCCCGCGTCGTACACGACGTTTCGCTCACGACCCGTCCCTGGGAC
>DASTWH010000098.1:0-5487 GCA_035758735.1 Gaiellaceae bacterium | reverse complement strand
GACGAGAACCGCGGTGACGAAGAAGGCGACGACGACGAGGCCGCCGATGACATACGTGTCGTCCTGTCCGAAACCGAGGACGGAAGCAGCCATCCAGATCCTGGGGTAGTTCTCCGGGCGCCGCCACGGGTCACACGGGTTGTCCGGCCATGCGCCGATGTGTTGTCGAGCGCATTCCCATCCCGACGTCACCGAGCGAAGGTCGAAGAAGCCGGGCGATACCGGGGGCACGCCAAGCGCATCCCACGCATCGTGGCCGCCGAGCGCAACGAGGAGCGTGAAGTAGCCCACGAGGATTCCGATCACGACGAGCCATGCGGAGCTCGCGTCGACCAGTCCCGTGCCGATCGGGCGTCGCGTCACCTTCGATCATCATCCCGCGTGCTTCAGCTGTCTCGACGTCCGGCCAAGTGCGTGTCGACTCGGACTCTCCCGCTCCCTGCCCTTTGCATGATCTGCGGACGGTCTCATCCGTCCCAGAGCACCTCGAGCGTCGGCGGCTTGCGGAAGACGAGGCCGCGCGGTGCACTGGAATGCGCGTCCCGGAGCCGTAGTCCTGGGAGCCGCTCGAGCAGACGGCGAAGGGCAGTCTGCGCCTCGAGCCGTGCGAGATGCATCCCGAGGCAGACGTGCGGGCCGTGGGCGAACGTCACGTGACGGTTCGCGTTCGGACGATGGACGTCGAAGCGGTCCGGATCGGCGAAGGAGTCGGGATCACGATTGGCTCCCGCGATCGACAGTGTCACCGGATCGCCCTTGCCGATGCTCACGCCCCCTAGCTCGGCATCTCTCGTCGCGTAGCGATCGATCACGGCGGCCGCTGGCTCGAGCCTGAGCGACTCGTCGACAGCGTTGGGCAGCAGCCCCGGATCGGCGAGAAGGAGGTCGCGCTGAGCTTCGTCGCGCAGGACGTGGAGCACCAGGTTCGCGATCATGCCCTCGGTCGTTTCGATGCCTCCGAAGAGAAGGACGGCTGCGTTGGAGGCGACCTGCTCGCTCGACAATCCTCCCGCGACACCAGCCGCCGCAGCGACGAGGGATGAATCGGCGTCGCCGGCGGACGCCCGGTCGATGCTCGCGGCGAGCTCGGCGTACGCATTGCTGCCGGCGGCCGGAACGGCTGATCCGGCTGTGATGTCGGTCACCGCGCCGACGATCGCGTCGTACCAGCCGAGGACGGTCTGAGGCGGCGTTTGCTCGAGGCCGAGGGCGACGATCATCACCCGCACGGCCAACGGGCCGGCGACCGAGCGTCGCAGCTCGGTGTGCCCGTCGTCGGCGAAGGTGTCGATGAGGAGGTCCGTTTCGACTCGGACGACCTCGGTGAACCGCTCGCGTACGGCGTCGAGGCGGAAGGCGCGGGCGAACGGATCTCGGTTGGCGCTGTGCGCGTCGCCGTCGAGCGAGAGCATGCTGGGACCGATGACCTGAGCCGTCGAAAAGCGTGGGTCGTCGACCGTGAACGTCTCGGGATCGCGCATCGCCTGCAGAACGAGATCGCGACGCGTGACGAGCCACGCGCCGAGCACGGGCACCCAGGAGACCGGCTCCTGCTCGCGCAGCCGTGCGAGCAGGGGATGGGGATCAGCCTCGAGCTCCTCCAGGGTCGCGGCGTCGCCGATCGGGAACGCGCTCATCGCCCGAGCAGATTGCTACACCGGATCGACGTCGCGGGCTACGTCTCCGACGTGGGCACGCCGCAGAAGCGTTCGCCGTCGCTGGCGAGACAGACGAGGCCGACGAGGCGGTCGCCCTCGAGCACGATCATCCTGCCGCTCGACCTCTCCTCGAGTCGTTCGAGGGCTTCGGCCACCGGCGTGTCCGGCCGGACGATCACGACCGAGTCGTCCGCGAACGCGAGAGCCTCACCCTCGGCATCCGCGCCGGCGGGTATCGACGTCACCGCACCACCGAAGCGGTCGCCGTCCACGAGCAGGAGCACCTTCACGCTCGAGTGCTCGAGCGCCCGACGTGCCTCGTCGACCGTGACGTCCGCGGACAGCGTCTTCGGCTCGCGCAGCATGACATCGGAGACCGTGCCTTCGGTCTGCGTCGTGGTCACTGAGCCATCGTAGTGCCCGCGAGGATCGGCCGGCGCGAACGGCCGATCCTCAGCGGGCGGCAGGCTCGACGGTGAGACCCCCGGCGTGCGCGATCGAGGTGCTCCCCGTGCTCGGCCCGCTCGCTCGCCCGTCGACGCTCATGGCGAGCGCCTACCCCGCCCGCTGCCACGTCCAAACATCGCTTCGACATTGCCCGAAGAGGTGGGACTGAGCTCATCCGGTCGCGTCAGGAGCCGCGCTCGGCGGCGACGTCGACCGCGGCCTTGACTCCGTAGTAGCGCTGCCGGGCCTCGTCGAGCGTGTCCCCGATTGCCGTGAGGCCGATGCGGCCCGCGACGGCGATCGCGCTGACCAGATGCAGAACAACGCCGACCTCACGCTCGTCGTCCCAGCCCAGGCCCTTCTCCTCGACCACGTCG
Organism: Gaiellaceae bacterium; assembly: GCA_035758735.1. Taxonomy (GTDB): domain Bacteria; phylum Actinomycetota; class Thermoleophilia; order Gaiellales; family Gaiellaceae; genus GMQP-bins7. The sequence goes on along the minus strand of DASTWH010000098.1, from coordinate 3,005 downwards.
AGGAGGTCGTCCGGCGTCAGCGACCGGTAGGCCTCGGAGTCGAGGTGGTCGGTCGCGACGTAGTGCTTCACCTCGCCGTCCCTCGTCCGCCATTCGCCCGCGAGGGGTTGGTACGCGCCGTCCGTGAGGCTCGTCAGAGCGAAGAGCGGATGCGTCGTGCCACCGCAGCGGAGGTTGATCTCGAGCGCGAACGGCTCCCATCTCCCCTCCCGCTGCACGGCAGCGAAGTCGACGCCCGCGCGACCGATGACGCCTTCGCGAGCCAGCCTGCGGCCGACCTTGAGCGCCTCGGCCGCGATCGCTGCCGCGTAGTCCGGATCCGCGGGGAACTGGCATCCGAAGTACGTCTGTCCGTTCGCTCCGCCGAGCACCTGATCGTGGGTGGACATGATGTCGACCTGCCCGGCGGGGCTCATCCGCAGCTGCACGCTGGGGCTGCGGAAATCGTCGCCCTCGATCCGCTCCTCGACGATGCCGCCCTGCTCGTCGAGCAGAGCGAGGTACTGGTCGACATCGATCTCCTCGTCCTCGAGCTCGAGCGCGCCCCGAAGGTCACGCTGGGCCGCTTCGAGATCGAGCAGCGCGTTTCCGAGCCCGCTGACTCCGAGGTCGAGCTTCAGCACGGCGGATCTCGCCGACGGGCTCCGCGCCCGTATCTCGGCGAGCGCCTCGGGAAGATCGTCGCCGCCGCGCACGTCGAGGCCGATCGGATGCCGAACGCCCTCGTCGGCGAACAGCCGCCGGCTCCCCGTCTTCGAGCCGAGCACGTTGAGTGCCGGGTCGCAGCCGTAGATCGGGAGCTGGAGCGCCTCCGCGAGCCCGACCTCGTCCGCGGTCATGCAGAAGGGGATGATCATCGCGACCTCGGGCTCGCCGATGAGGCGCCCGACGCGCTCGATCGCGCCCGGTCTCGTGAGGAGCTTTCGGGTGAGCGGCTCGTTGCGCCCGTCGACGAGCGACACGGTCTCGAAGCGGCTCCTTGCTTCGGGCGTGTCGAGCTCCGGCACGAGCGAGAAGTAGTAATCGGCGACCCGCGGATGGATCGGCTGGGACGTGACGTAGACGACACGGGACCTCGGTGCGCGGAGGAGGCTGAGCACGAGGCAGAGGAAGCGCTCCTCGTACGCCGGGAACACCGGGATCAGCTGATCGGGAACGTCCATGCTGATCGAGTGGACGACGACCACGGTTCGCTCGACATCCCCGATGGAACGAAGCGTGACGGCGGGCCAGATGCTGCGGAACTGCGCCTGGAGCTCGGCGAAGGTCTGTTCCGCCATGCGCGGACGCTACTGCGCGCGCAGCGCGGTTGCTAGCGTGGGCGACGTGGGGCAGGCGCTCGAAGGACGCGTGGTCGCGGTCGCAGGCGGCGCGGGAACACTCGGGCCGACCGTCGTTCGGAGGCTGGCGTCAGCGGGGGCACACACGTGCGTCTGTGGACGCGACCAGGACAGCCTGGACGAGCTCGCCGCGCAGATCGAGGCGACGATCGAGACCGACGTCGTCGACCTTCTCGACCCCGAGGCCACGAAGGCATGGGCGGCCGACCTCGCCGCCCGCCACGACGGCCGCATCGACGGTCTCGCCCACCTCGTCGGCGGCTGGCGTGGCGGGACACCGATCGAGGAGGCGCCGCTCGCTGACTGGGATGCATTGAGTGCGCTCCTCGTCACCACGCTGCAGCACACCACCCAGGCGTTCGCACCACACCTGATGGCCAGCGGACGCGGCCGTTTCGTGATCGTCGGCGCGGGGCAGGCACAGGCGCCGACCCATCCGAACGCAGCCTACGCAGCGGCGAAGGCGGCAGCGGATACCTGGACGCTCGCACTTGCCGACCGCTTCAAGGGCAGCGGCGCGACGGCGAACATCGTCGTCGTCGGCGCGATCGTCACCCAGGAGATGCGCGCGGAGTCCCCGGACAAGGACTTCTCCACCTTCACGCCAGCGGAGCAGATCGCCGAGGCGATCGCCTATCTCGTGTCGGACGACGCGGCCTCGATGAACGGCCAGCGCGTCACGCTGCGCGGCGCGTACTAGCCAGCAGCTCGGCGCGAATGTGGAGCGCAACGGGTACGAGCAGACATCCGAGGGCGATCCAGAGATAGACACTCGGAGCACCGAGGGCGAGGCAGACGCCGAGCGCGGCGAGCTGCGTCGTCAGGCCGAGGTTCGCGAGAACCGTGACGGCGACGTCGTCGTACGGCGAGTGCCCCGAGAAGCGCCACGCCGAGAATCCGCGCACGGTGCGGTCGAGCGGGCCGAAGACGACGCGATACACGAGGGCGAGCGCTTGTTCGAGAGAACTGCCCGTCGGCACGGGCTGCCGCGTCGGGGTCGCGCGAGACTCCCGATAGAGCTCGGTGACGTTGTAATCGACGCCCAGCACGATCGTGAGTGCGACGAAGGCGGCGGCGGCCAGCACGGGCTGGCCGGTCACGTCTCCGAGCGCGACGAAGAGCGCGACGTTGACGACGAGATCGGCGATGGTGTCGAGGTACCTGCCGGCGAGCGTCACCTGTTCAGTCGCCCGGGCGAGCGCACCGTCGACGTTGTCGAGCAGCGTCTTCAGCTGCAGGAGCAGAGCGGCCGCGAGGAGGTCTCCCTGTGCGAGGACGACTGCGGCGACGAGGCCGGTCGCCGCGTTCGCCAGGACGACTGCCGGTGGTGGGATGCGAGCCCGCTCGAACACCGGCACGAGCAGGTTCGAGAGCGGGCGGAAGACGAGCTCCAGAACGAGCTCGCGACCGGCTCGTCGCGGCTCGACTGCTGCGGCCGTGACCGGCATCGCGGTCGATCGTAGATACTGCCCCCATGGCAACCGACGGTTGGACCGAGGTCGACGGCGCGCTCCAGCGGACGTTCGAGCTCCCGAGCTTCGTCGCCGCGCTCGACTTCGTGAACCGCGTCGGTGCGCTCGCGGAAGCGGAGGACCACCATCCCGACATCGCGATCAGCTACCGGACCGTGACGATCCGCTGGTGGACGCACACGGCGGGCGGGGT
>DASTWH010000429.1:0-4980 GCA_035758735.1 Gaiellaceae bacterium | reverse complement strand
CCGAGTTGGCATCGAGCGATCGCTCGGGACGCAGGCGTCGGACCGCATGGTCGGCGAGCCGACGACGTTCACTGCTGAGTGGTTCGCTGCCTTCGGAGAGAGCGCCGACGCGGCACCGCTTCTCGCAGCCGCGCGAGCGGTCAAGACCACGCAGGAGATCGAGCGGATGCGCCTCGCGAACGACATCGCGGCTGCGGCAATGGAGCACTGCAGGCTCGTCATCGACGCGGGCATGACGGAAGCGCAGATCGCCGCCGAGTGGGAGGGGTTCGTCCACGGCGAGGGTACGGGCTGGGAGGACAAGGTCGAGCTCGCGCTCGGGTTCTCGCTCGTCTGGTCGGGCCCCGGGATCAAGACGTTCACCGCCACGACGTCTCGACCTGTCGTCGAAGGCGAGCCGACGCTCTTCGAGATCTGGGTCTGCGCCGACGGCTACTGGTGCGACCACACGAAGAACCTCGTCGTCGGCGAGCTCTCCCCGACGTATCGCGAGCTCGAGCGTGGCCTGATGTCCGTCTATGACGACGCGGTCGACTTCGCGCGTCCAGGGGCGAGTCTGGCCGAGCTCGACCGTCGCGTACGCGAAGGCATTACGGCGATCGGCTTTCCCGGGCAGCCGTCGCACCCGATCTGCCACGGCGTCGGGGCCCGCGCGCACGAGCCGCCGTATGCACACCAGGCGGGGGGCGGGGAGCTCACCGCCGGGATGGTTCTTGCAATCGAGCCAGGATGCTATATCGAGGCGGGAGGCGGCCTGCGCGTCGAGGACAACTTCCTCGTCACGGAGACAGGGGCCGAGAAGCTCTCGCCGTTCCCCGACGGGATCGTCGCGGCCTAGCGCACGTCGTCGAGTTGCAGCGTCGCGAGGCGCTCGCGCGGGAGCGTCTCGTGCTGCGGGTCGAAGATCATCCGCCGAGTATTCCGGCGGGGAATGCGATAGTCACGCCATGCCACTCGACCGCGCGAAGGTCTGGACGGGCGATCTCAACTCGAGGGCGCTCGAGCCGCAGCCGCGCGTGACGATCGGCCTCTACGACACGACGCTCCGCGATGGCGAGCAAACGGTCGGAGTCGTACTCTCGCCAGAGCAAAAAGTAGAAATTGCAACAGCGCTGTCAATGGCTGGTGTGGACCGCATCGAGGCGGGGTTCCCGCGGGTGTCGGAGGAGGACGCGAGGGCCATTTCACTCATCCTCGATGCGGGGCTGGACGCCGAGATCTGGGGGTTTTCGCGCGCGGTCCGCGCCGACGTCGAGGCACTGGTCGAGCTCGGGCTCCAGGCGTCGGTCATCGAGAGCCCGATCTCCGACGGCAAGCTTGCAGCGCTCGGGGTCTCTCGCGAGACGATGCTCGACCGGATCCGCGCTGCCGTCTCGTTCGCTGCGGGGGAGGGGATCCGGGTCGCGTTCTTCGCCGTCGACTCGACCCGGGCAGACATCGAGTTCACGCGCCGCGTCTACGAGTCCGCGGTCGAGGCGGGCGCCCAGGAGGTCGTCGTCGTCGACACGCTCGGAATCGCGACACCGGAGGCGGCGGCCTACCTCGTCAACGAGATCGTCGAGCGGCTCGACTACGAGGTTCCCGTCCACTGGCACGGGCACGACGACTTCGGCCTCGCGACGGCCGCCGCCGTCGCTGCGGTGCAGGCCGGTGCCACCTGGGTGCAGGGGACGGTGAACGGGATGGGCGAGCGGGCCGGGAACGCGGACCTCGTCGAGGTCGCCCTCACGCTCGAAGCGCTCTACGGCATCCCGACCCGGCTCGATCTCGCGCAGGCGCGGGCGCTCGGCGAGCTCGTCCAGGGTCTCTCGGGAACGCCGCTCGCCGCGTGGAAGCCCGTCACGGGCGCCAATCTCTTCACCCGCGAGTCGGGCGCGGTTGCCGCGCAGTTCCACGATCCGCCGGCGATCGAGCCCTACGCCTCCGAGCTCGTCGGGGCGGAGCGGGGGATCGTGCTCGGCAAGAAGAGCGGCCTCGACTCGATCCGGATCAAGGTGGCCGAGCTCGGCCTGGACGTCCCCGAGGAGCGCTTCCCGCAGCTGCTCGAGTCGGTGAAGCGGTCCGGCACGAAGAAGCGCGGGCTCGTCACGGATGCGGAGTTCAGGCGCATGGCGTCGCGGATTCAGCGGGCCGACCGGCCGCGAACGCGGCCGCTTTAGGGATTCTCGCGACGCCGATGCCGCGTCTGCGGGATCGGCGTCTGCGCGATAGCCGGTTTGACTGACATGTCACCGCGCTGAGATACTCGCGAGGCAGCGTGGAACGGGTCTGCATCGTCGGGGCGGGCGTCATCGGGAGCCTCTTCGCGGGTCATCTCGCCCGCGTGTGCGAGGTCTCCGTGCTGACCCGACGCCGCGAACACGCGGACGCCCTGAACGAGCGGGGGCTGCGTGTGACGGGGAAGACCGAGTACGAGGCCGCGGTCATCGCCACGGACGATCCCGACGCGCTGCCGGGCTTCGACGTCGCCATCGTCGCCACGAAGGCATCCGGGCTCGAGCCGGCCGTGCGCTCGCTCGAGGGTCGGTTCCCGGAGGCGACCATCGTGACCGTGCTGAACGGCATCGGGGCCGAGGAGATCGTCCGCGGCCATGGCACGTGGCCCATCGTCTCGGGCGTGACCTTCATGAGCGGCACGCGCCACTCGGACACGCAGGTCGAGTACATCCTCGACACCGAGACCTGGCTCGGGCCGTACGAGGAGACGCCGTTCGCGGTCGTCCGGGACATCGCGGACACGATCGTCGCGTCGGGCCTGAAGGCCGAGGCGCTCACCGACCTGCGTCCCGCGCAGTGGTCGAAGCTCGTCTTCAACGCGTCGGTCAATCCGACCGCGGCGCTGACGGGGCTGCCGCACGACCCGCACTTCGCACAAGAGGCGCAGCCGGGCGACCTCGGGCACCTCGTGCACGGTCTCGTCGACGAGGGGAAGGCCGTGGCGACGGCCGCGGGCATCGCGCTCCACGACGACCCGTGGGAGATGAACGTGCTCGCGACGAGACGAGGCTCGGCGCACTACCCGTCGATGCTCGAGGACGTCGACGCGCACCGTGAAACCGAGATCGAGCTGATCACGGGCTCGCTCGTCCGGGAGGCGGACCGGCACGACGTGCCCGTCCCGCTCCATCGATTGCTCTACGCGCTCGTCAGAGGGAAGGAAGCATCGTGGCAAGTAACCCAGGAACCACTAGGAGGGCAGAGATGAGGAATCTCGGGAGAGCGCTCGTCGCTCTCACCGCAGTGGCCGTCGTGGCCGTCGCCGTCGTCGGCGGCAGCTCGGCGTCCTCGGAGCAGGCGAGAACCGTCACGATCGGCTGGGCCTACGACGGCGTCGGCGCCATGGCGCCGTACGACGGCCCGGCGCTCGCGACTGCAAAGGAGCGCATCAAGTCGGTCAACAAGACCAGCGCGACGAAGCTGCGCATCATCACGTGCAACACGCAGGGCAACAAGCCTGCCATCGCGAAGACGTGCGCAACGAAGCTCCTCTCGCAGGGCGCGGACATCATCATGACGACGTGCGACGTCGACTTTGCCGCGCCCGTCGTCCAGACGGCGATCAACCGCGGCAAGCTGACCGTCGCGGCCTGCATCGGCACCGATCAGATGGGCCCGAAGCGCTTCGGCCCGAAGGGCCGGCTCGCGTTCTCCTACGGCAACGTGGCGCAGGACGAGGGCTCGGCGATGGCCGAGTACGCGTGGAAGCGCGGCTGGCGGACGGCGTCCCTCGCGACCGACACCGTCATCGTCTACTTCCGCAACGTCGTCCAGGCGTTCAAGGCGCGCTGGACGCAGCTCGGTGGGAAGATCGCGACCGAGGAGACGTACCAGTCGCTCGGCGGGAACCAGGCGTCCTGGTCGAATGTCGTCACCAGGCTCAATAACGAGGACGCCGACGTGATAGTGACGTCGACTGCGCCTCCCTTCGGGGCCCAGGTACCGATCATCACGGGCCTCCGAACGCTCGGGAACAACACCCCGATCCTGAACTCGTGGGCCGGCGACGGGAACTACTGGTACGGCACGCTGGAGCCGAAGCTCTCGAACTACTACTACGTGACCTTCGCCTCCGCCTTCGGTGACGACCCGGTGAAGGCGGTCAACGCTCTTCGCGACAAGTACCAGGCTGCGATTGCGAAGGGTGGCAACACCGGCGCGTTCGTCACCGGCTGGTCCGCCATCGACGGGATCAGCCTCGCCCTCAGGCGCACGGGTGGCAACCCCAACGGCGCTGCGCTCGCCGCGCAGATGGAGAAGTTCAAGAACGTGCCCACGCTCTCCGGGCTCGTCACGTTCTCCAAGAACCTCCACACCGTGTCCGGACGCACGTATCGCGTGATCCGTGTGACGAACAACACTCCGAGGACGGTCGGGGTGATCAAGGCGAAGGTCGTCCCGAAGATCTAGGCGGCCTTGTCGGAGTCACAGCCTGGGGAGACACGGCGGTCCGGAGCCTCGCTCCGGGCCGCCGGCGTCTCGCGCGCGTTCGAAGGAGTCCAGGCGCTTGCCGGCGTCACGCTCGAGCTTCACCGGCACGAGGTCGTCGGACTGATCGGACCGAACGGGGCCGGCAAGTCCACGCTCGTCAACGTCCTCACCGGGTTCGACTTCCCCGACGCGGGCGCCGTCGAGCTCGAGGGGAAGGACGTCACGCGCTGGCGCCCGCATCGTCGTGGTCGCGCGGGCCTGGCGAGGACGTTCCAGCACAGCCGCTCGTTCCGGGGGCTCTCCGTGCGCGAGAACGTCGAGGTTGCCGCGCTCGGTGTGGGCGCGAGCCCGGGGGAGGCGCGTCGCCGCGCGGACGGGCTTCTCGAATCGCTTCAGCTCGCCGGGTACGAGGACGCACCGGCGGGCTCGCTGCCGCACGGTGACGAGCGGCGCCTCGGTGTGGCGCGGGCGCTCGCGACGGAGCCGCGGTTCCTGCTGATGGACGAACCCGCGGCCGGGCTGCCGGAGGCGGAGGTGCCGGCGTTTGCAGAG
>DASTWH010000394.1:0-2800 GCA_035758735.1 Gaiellaceae bacterium | reverse complement strand
CAGTACTCGAACCTCGCGAGCGCGACCACGTCGGTGGCCGCGAAGCCGCTCTACTTCACGCTCTCGAACGGCGGTACGGTCGGCGGCGTCACGGTGGCGGACGAGGACGTCGTCTTCTTCGACGGGAACACGACTTTCAGCCTCGCCTTCGACGGCTCGGACGTCGGGCTCGCGAGCCGTCGCATCGACGCCTTCGGCTGGCTCGACGCCGACTCGCTCCTGTTCTCGCTGGACACGGACGGCGCGACCCTCTCGGGAGTCACCGGACCGATCGACGACTCCGACGTCGTCCGCTTCGACGCGGATGTGGGCGGCCTCGGCTCCGCGACGGCTGGAACCTTCAGCATGTACTTCGACGGCTCGGACGTCGGCCTGACGACGACCGGCGAGGACGTCGATGCATTCGAACTCCTCACCGACGGGAAGATCGTGCTGTCGACGGAGGGCTCGGTGAGCGCGACCGGCGCCTCGGGGGCGGAGGAGGACCTCCTCCTCTTTACGCCTGGCACCCTCGGGGCGAACACGGTCGGCACGTTCGCCATGTACTTCGACGGATCCGACGTCGGCCTGTCGAACTCGAACGAGAACGTCGACGCCGCGGCGGTCGACGCCTCCGGGCGCATCTACCTCTCGACCACGGGCAACTTCTCGGTGACCGGCGCGAGCGGCGCCGATGAGGACGTGTTCGTCTTCACTCCGACGACGCTCGGGACGAGCACAGCCGGCGCGTTCAGTCCCGGCTTGTACTTCGACGGGTCGGCCTTCGGCCTCGCCGGCAACGACGTCGTCGCGATCGACCTGCCGCCGGGCGGCTGAGGCTACGCGGCGGTCGCGGTCGCGGGCGCGACCGGAACAGGGAGAGCGGCCACCATCGCTCGCACGGCGTCGACGTCTCCCTCGATCGACACCGCTTCCAGGTCGCGTTCGACCATCAGCCGGAAGAATCCGGGCGGGTCGGCCACGATGACCGCCGCGGGACCGTCGATCCCGCCGTCGACAACCTTCCCGTCCGCGAACGAGGCGACCTCGTCGCCGACGCGGAACTCGAGGCGACTGCCGCCGCAATCGGCGGGGAGGGCGATCCGCAGAGCACCGTGCAGCCAGCCGGCTTCGAGATCGTCACGGGCTACGGGCGGCCCGAGCGACCGGGCACCCCAGTGGGCGAGCACGTGCAACACCTCGCGCAGGCCCTCGCCGTACTCCGTGAGCTCGTAGACCCACGACGCGGCGGGAGGGTCGAGGCGCCTTCGCCGCACGACGCCGCCCTGCTCGAGCGTCTTCAGGCGAGCGGCAAGGATGTTCGTGCCACAGCCGTCGAGACGTGCGTGGAGGTCCGAGTAGCGGAGCGGCCCCTCGTGGAGCAGCTCCCGGACGACCAGCAGCGACCAGCGCTCCCCGACGACGTCGAGGGCGTGTGCGATGGGGCAGTACTGGTCGTAGCACTTCGCCACGAACGGGAGTGTAGCGGCTTAACTTGCAAAAGGGAAGATTGCACTTGCAAAACGCAAGTCGATTCCTGTAGGGTCCCGTTCGTCTACGAGACGAAGGCACGAAACTCGAAACGAAACAGGGGGCTTCCCTCATGGTGGGATCCGACAACAAGAAGTGGTTCGCACTCGGACTGATCCTCGCAGTCCAGTTCATGACCATCCTCGACATCGCGATCGTCAACGTCGCGCTGTCGTCCATCCAGAGCGACCTCGGGTTCTCGCAGGAGAACCTGCAGTGGGTCATCAGCGCGTACGCGCTCGTCTTCGGCGGTTTCCTACTCCTCGGCGGACGCTCGGCAGACCTGCTCGGGCGCAGACGCGTGTTCATGTTCGGCACGCTCGTCTTCACGCTCGGCTCACTCCTGTGCGGGCTCGCGTGGAGCGAACAGTCCTTGATCGCCTTCCGCGCGTTCCAGGGGCTCGGAGCGGCAACCATCACGCCGGCAGCGCTGTCCATCCTCGTCGCGACCTTCGCCGAAGGCCGTGAGCGCAACATCGCGCTCGGCGGCTGGGGCGCGGTCGGTGGCGTCGGCGCCGCCTTCGGCGTGCTCTTCGGAGGCATCCTCGTCGACTTCCTGTCGTGGCCGTGGATCTTCTTCGTGAACGTCCCCGTCGGCATCGCGGCGCTGGTGCTAACTCCGTTCCTCCTGTCGGAGAGCCTCGACAAGCACGGGCAAGGGTTCGACGTCCCGGGCGCAGTACTCGTGACCTCGGGTCTGTCGATCCTCGTGCTCGGCATCACGCAGGGCCACGGCTGGGGTTGGGACTCCGGCAAGACGATCGGCGCGTTCGCGCTGGCGGCAGTGCTTCTCCTCGGCTTCATCGCCTGGGAGAGCCGCGTGAAGGATCCACTCGTTCCGTTCTCGATCTTCCGGCTCCAGACCCTGACAGCCGCGAACATCGTCGGCTTCATCCTCGGGACGGCGCTCTTCGCGATGTTCCTCATGCTCTCGCTGTACATGCAGCAGGTGCTCGAGCTCTCGCCGCTGGAGACGGGCGTCGGCTACCTCGCCGTCGCGGGTACCGCGATCATCTGGGCGAACGTCGCAGCCGCCGCAGTCACCCGCGTCGGGGTCAAGCCGGCACTCGTGTTCGGAATGGCGTTGTTCACGGTCGGGCTTCTCTACTTCACGCAGGTGTCGCCCGACGGCTCGTACTGGGCGGACCTGTTCCCGGGCTTCCTGATCATCGGGCTCGGGATGCCGTTCGCGTACGTCGCGATCACGATCGCGGCCGTCGCTGGCACGAAGCAGCAGGAGGCGGGCCTCGCATCCGGTCTGATCAACACCTCGCAGCAGATCGGCGGGGCC
>DASTWH010000338.1:0-3103 GCA_035758735.1 Gaiellaceae bacterium | reverse complement strand
CTTGCATCCGAAGCCTGCTTTCGGGTCGTCGTCCCTGGCGAAGCGGTGAACCTCTCGTCAACCTCGACGCTGGCGCAGCCTGGTCTCGACCTATACGCGACGACTGTTTCGAGCCATCTCTGGCGTCAGTTGGCGCGCCCGCTCGCCCTCAGCCTCCGTGGTAGGTAGGTGCTCATCGAGCAGTCTCAAACCTCCGCGAAGGTCGGCGACTGATATCGAACCCGCGTCACATTCCGCCGCCGCCATGGTGGCCCCCATGCGACGGGCGATCTCTTCAGGCCCACGGTCACCCTGGCCAATCGACCCTGGATCGGCTGCGACCGAGGACGTTGAGCCTGACGAGCGCGCGCCGAGAGACGCTACGTCCCGTTGATCGCCGCCGAGAGAGCCAACAGCGTCGCCGGCCCGACGACGCCGTCGTCGGTTAGGCCTGAGGACGCCTGGAAAGACTTGACGGCCTGCGCGGTGTCCGGCCCGAACTTCCCGTCGATGGTCGTCGAGTACCCGAGCGCGACCAGCGCCTCCTGTACCTGCCTCACCTCCGCGCTCTTGGCGCCTCTGCGGAGGACCACGCCTTCCGGCAGCGTGGCAGGGGCGGTCGGCGTCGACGAGGTCGTGGTCGTCAACGTTGTCGACGGGGTGGTGGACGTGGTGAGCGTCGTGGTGAGCGTTGCCGTCGTCGTTACGAGAGAGGTGGTCGTCTCGACGCCGCCAGAGAGCGCGCGCGAGACGAGCGCACCGGCGAGAACACCGGCGAGGAGGAGGATCACTGCGCCGACGACAGCACCTACGATTGGCCTCCGGCTCGGCTCGCCATCGCGAGCACCGACGACGGCACGCGACTCGCCCTCGCCCTGACGCGTTTCGGGGCGTTCGGTCTCGTCGTCGGCGGCCGGGGATTGTGCTCCGCCTGTCTCGACGAACCAGTCGTCCTCGGGCGCAAAGGGTCGGGTCGGGAACCTCCCCGAGCTCATGGCTACGAAGGTACTACGTGCCTCGGAGGGCCGATCGGCCGGTCAGCAGCAGCATGTCCCGCAGTGCACCTCTACAGCTCGTCGGGCATCAGCCCGGATTCGGGAAGCGGACGTGCATGTGGTTCTCGTGGTTCGGATAAGGGATGACGACGTCACGCGGCCCGCGCAGGTTGGTCGCATAGCCGACGAAGATCTTGTTCGCTCCGGCTGCGACGAAGCTGTCGAGCAGGTCCTGGGAGAGACGTCGGTCGATCTGTGCGGTGGACATCGGCGCCTGCAGCCATCCGTCGCGGCGCGGGTAGTAGATGTCGACGTCGAGCCCGTTCTCATGCGAGACGTGCTGATCCATGACACCCCCGCCTCGAAGGCTGAGGTCGCCGACGACGACCTGCGGGGCCTTCGGGTGCGCCTGTCGGTACCCAGCGAGCACCTCGATGATCGTTCGGACCGTGTGCTCATGGCCGTAGAGCCTCCCGGGCAGGTTGGGGCGCGAGTCGGTGTTCGGGTTCCACGTGACCCAGTCGGGACCCTCGACCGGAAGCTGCGTGCCGTTCTCCAAATGGCCGGCGTACGGGACGCCGATGGATGCTGCCGTGTGCCACGCGATGCGAGGCGACTCTGGCGCACTTGCGTGCGTCTCGAGTCTCGGCACCCGCGCCTGCATCGGATGCTCCAGCCGGAACGTCAGGCTTGGAGGATCCTCGGGTAGTGGCAGGCCGTCCTGCGCCGCGCCTCGCTGCCGTAGCCCGGACAGGGGCAGCACAACACTCGATCCGATGACGACTGCGGCGGCAGGCATCGTCCGTGTGGCGAACCTTCGCTTCCTCGCAGCTTCAGCAGCGAACCGCCGTCGCCGGGACGCCTCGAGCCCCGTGTCGAACCGCGGCAGATCGATCGCACCGCCAGCGACCGCGAGCCCTCCGAGACTTCGTGGCCGTTCGCGAAACCAGAGCACCTCGGCGTCGAACCAGACTTCCCCTCGTCTCCAGGCCATGTGGGGGAAGTGCTTCGTGCGCCACGGTTCGTGTCCTTCGCCGAGAGTCTGCTTAAGAGCTGAAGTACCTCGAACCGCTGAATGAGTGAGTTCAGCCGTCAGAACCTCACTGAGCTCAAGCCTCGGGCAGTCATGCCCGGCGCGGCGCGTTCGTCGGGTCGCTTTCGACGAGGACGAGATCGTTTTCAACCGACCACCATTGACCGGTGACGCCAACCGGCCGCTCCGTGTCACTCTCGGACCGGTGGACGAAGTCACGCAGCAATGATGGCTTGACCGCGAAGACGGCGTCGGAGTCGAGGTACTTGCTTCCAGCGTCGAAGATATGCGTCGCCACGGTGCGGTAACCGGGTGCGCGGACGATCAAGTGAATGTGGGCAGGGCGCCACGGGTGCCGAGCGGTTGACTCCAGCATCCGGCCGACCGGTCCGTCGGCGGGAATTGTGTAGGGCACCGGGCGCACGGCCAGAAACGCGTAACTGCCGTCATCACGGGTACGGAAGCGACCACGAAGATGGTGCTCGGGAGCGTCGGGACTCTGCACGGCATAGAGGCGGTCGTCTCCGTTCTGCCAGACGTCGAGCTCGGCACCTGCGATCGGCTCCCCGTGAACGTCGCGGACGTAGCCGTGCACCCATGCGGGCTCCCCCGCAGCTTCCTCAGCGATTGACGCGCCGAACTCGCGGAGCTCGGCTCCTGGGACGTAGAACGGCCCGAGGACCGTGGACTCGGTTGCTCCGTGCTGTGCGCTGTGCGCGAGGGCATCAACGAGCATCGACACTCCGAGAGCGTCGGACCAGAGAATGAACTCCTGCCGGCGGTCGTTCGTGATCTGGCCAGTCTCGGTGAGGATCCGGATCCCGGCCTCCCACTCCGCCTGCGTCAACTCGACCTCGGTCGCGAATGCGTGCAGGTGGGTCGCGAGGCTCACCATGATCAGACGCAGTCTCTCGCTCTCGCAGCGCTCGAAGCTCGCGACGACCGCCCGGGTGATGTCCGTCGGGGTCGTAGGACTGGTTGTGGGCATCGCCGCTCCTCCCTGCGTCGTCGCTCGATGTGTTTCGACGCACCTTATGTGCGGGTGTCAAGTGACACGGTACGGTGGCACAGGCCGAACTCGTTTGATGGCTTGGTA
>DASTWH010000169.1:0-6085 GCA_035758735.1 Gaiellaceae bacterium | reverse complement strand
CGTCGCGCGGCAGCTCGGCCGTCCACCCCGTGCGTTCAGGCGCGTCGTGGCTCGCTGCCCGTTCGGTCTTCCAGCCGTCACCGAGCAGGAGCCCTATGACCCGCAGGGCGAGCCGTTCCCGACGACGTACTACGTCACGTGCCCCCATCTCGTCTCTGCGATCGCACGTCTCGAAGCTGCCGGCGGCGTCGAACGCTGGAGCGCCGCCGTCGCGACGGACGAGACGCTCGGCGAGTCGCTCGCACGCGCGACCGACGAGCAGCGGCGCGTGCGACGCGACCTCGCGGGCGGCGAGCTCGGTGCGGACGGGGGTGCCTCGCTCGACCTCGGGATCGGGGGCTCGCGCTCGCCGGAGCACCTCAAGTGCCTCCATGCACACGCCGCTTTCGCGCTCGCACGACCGGGCTACCTGCTCGGAGAGAGAGTTCTCGCAGAGGTTGTGGACCCCTGGCCCGCCGATCGCTGCTGCTCCGAGAGCCTCCGCGGCGACGACTAATGTCCTCGTTCGTGTCGGCCGACCTCGTGAGCACCCGGCTGGAATGGGAGCACGCCTATCGCAATCTCGAGGAAGTCTCGCGAGACCCGGCTCTCGCGGAGCGGGTTCGTCGTCAGCTCGAGGCGATCACCGCCGAGCTCCGGCGCCGGGTGGGCGGCACGTTCACGCTCGGTGAGCTCGTGGACGAGTACGCGGTGGCCGACAGGTGGGCGCGCGACGTCCTCGCCGAGCAGGGTGTCTCAGGCTGGCCCAGGACGCTGACGCTCGTCGAAGGCGCCGCATTCCACCTCTACGCGCGGGGCGCCGTCGACTACCTGCCATGACGAGCCTCGAGTCGTCACGCCGCCCGGCTCGACCGAGTCGCACACACACCGTCTTGCGGGTCGCCGTCGTTCTGCTCGCCCTGGCGCTGGCGTTCCTCCTCGGGGTCGCGTTCTCGCGGACGCTCGACGAGCGACCGAAGTCGAGCGGCACGGAGACGATCGTCCGGACGCTGACACCGGTACCGCAGGGTGCCCCGGATCGAACGGTCACGGTGACCGTCACCGTGACGAGCCCCTAGGTCAGAGCTCTTCCGAGGCCTCGAGGAGGCCGGCGAGGATGATCCCGACCGCGCACGCGAGGCTGATCCAGATGCCGATACCGCGCGACGCGAAGAAGAAGCTGTCCGGTATCGAGATCAGCCGGACGAGCACGAGGATCGTCGCGATCGAGCCGATCGCGATCGCGACGAGGCTCTCGGGCACCGATGCCGGCATGCCGACTCCGACCTCCCGCAGGATGACGACGAGGACGGCGGCGAGCCCGAGGAAGAGCACGACCTTGCCGATCGTGCCCGTGTGCCAGCCGATGACGGACACGGTCGTCCCGTTTCCCTCCCCCGAGTACCACCCGGTCAGTGCAGACATCGAGAGCAGGATTCCGAAGAGGAGGGTGAGCCGTCCGCCCATGCCGGAGAGCTCTCCGGCGCCTGGAAACGACATGCGACCGCGTCCGCTCAGGCGCTCCATCGCGGGAAGCATATGGTCTCGCCCCGACGGGACAGGCTTCACGCGGCGAGATCTCGTTCCTAGAATTCTCTCGTGGCCCAACCAGCACCGCTCCTTCCCGACGACCGCGTCGCCGACGACGAGCCGCCGCTCGATCCCGAGGCGGTCTCACGGTCGTATCGGCGCCATCGTGCGAGGCGAGCGGCGAGAGCGAAGCGCCATCGCGAGAAGCGCTGGGCGGGGGTCCGGTTCTGGCTCGTCCTGGTGCTCGTCGTCGTCGTCACGGCTGTCATCGCCGCTCGGACGCTCGGCGAGATCGAGCGCGTCTTCGGCATCTAGCGCATGAGTGGCGATAGTGCGGCCGGGACGACGCCCGGCGCATTCGCGCTCGGCGCGCTCGTCTTCGGCGCGGGGATCGGCGCACTGGCGACCGAGATCACCGCATCGCGGCTGCTCGCGCCGTACTTCGGCTCGTCGACGATCGTATGGGCGAACCTCATCGGGATCGTGCTCGCGGCGCTCGCGCTCGGCTACTGGCTCGGCGGCCGCCTCGCCGACCGCCGTCCGGAACCGCGGCTGCTCGGCTTGCTCGTGCTCGGCGCGGCCGTCTTCGTCGCCGTCATCCCGTTCGCGGCGAAGCCGTTCCTCGACCTCACCGTCGAGGGGCTCGACACGGCTTCCGGCGGTGCAGTCGTCGGAAGCTTCATCGCCGTCGTGCTCCTCTGTGCGCCGCCGGTCGTCCTGCTCGGGATGGTGTCGCCGTTCGCCATCCGTCTCGCCGTCTCGTCGATCGCCACGGCCGGAGCAGTTGCCGGGCGGCTCTACGCCCTGTCGACGGCGGGCTCGCTCCTCGGGACGTTCCTTCCGGCACTCGTCCTCATCCCCGCGATCGGGACGCAGCGGACGTTTCTCGTCATCGCCGTGCTGCTCGCGGCGTCGTCCTGCTTCCTCCTGGGCACTCGGTATCTCGTCGCTGCGGCCGCACTTGCCGCACTCCTTCTCGTGCCCCCCGGCGCCATCAAGGGCGAGCCGGGCCTGATCCACGAGGAGACGTCGTACTACCAGTACATCGGCGTCGTCGAGCGGCCCGACGGGCGGCGGCTGCTCCACCTGAACGAAGGCGTCGCCGTGCACTCGCTGTGGCGGCCCGACTCGGTGCTCACGGGCGGCGTCTGGGATGCGTTCCTCGCGCTGCCGCCGCTCCTCGGGCGGCCGCCCGAGCGCGTGGCGATTCTCGGAAACGCCGGTGGAACGACCGCTCGCGCGCTCGGCGTCTACTACCCGGACGCGAGCGTCGACGGCGTCGAGCTCGACCCGGCGGTGAGCCGCGTCGGCCGCCGATCCTTCGGGATGTGCGACAACCCCCGGCTCACCGTGCGCGACGCGGATGCGAGACCCTTCCTCAGAGCGACCGACGCTCGCTACGACCTGATCGTGGTCGACGCGTACAGGCAGCCGTACGTGCCCTTCTATCTCGCGACGCGGGAGTTCTTCCGGCTCGTCCGCGAGCACCTTCGACCGCGCGGCGTGGTGGCGCTGAACGTGGCCGCGGTGCCCGACGACAAGCGGCTCGTCGACGCCGTCGGCGGTACGTTGGCGGCCGACTTCCCGCAGGTGCTCGAGTGGCCGGCGCTCCGCTTCAACACGATCGTTCTCGGCCTGACCGAGCCCCTGTCCCCCGACGAGCTCGCATCGCGTCTGACGTCCGGCCCGACCGACGACCTCGCCCCTCTGCGCGAGCTCCTCGCGCGCGACGCTCGTCCGATGAAGGTCGCAAGCCGGCCCTGGACGGACGACCGCGCGCCGGTCGAGTGGCTCACCGACCGGATGATCGTCCGCTACGCGGCCGAGGGCGGCCGCCTCGAGGAGGACTACCTGCCGACGAGGCCGGCGCCGTGATCTCGCTCGACCCGCGGGACGGGCGTCCGCTCCGAATCGGCCACCGCGGCGCTGCCCTCCTCGCGCCCGAGAACACGCTCGCCTCGTTCCGGGCAGCAGTGGAGACCGGCGTCGACCTCATCGAGTTCGACGTGATCCGGCACGGTGGGCAGCTCGTCGTTGCGCACGGCAGCGAGGACGTCGGGCCAGAGACGCCGAGCCTCGACGACGCACTGCGGTTCTTCGTCGAGGAGGCGCCCGAGATCGGGGTCCACCTCGATCTCAAGCTCACCAAGTGCGAGCACGAGGTCGTAGACGCGCTGCGTCGCCACGGCCTCGTCGAGCGAAGCTTCGTGAGCTCGTACTACGTCAGGACCGCCCGGGCGATCGCGGCCCAGGACGGCGACGTGCGAACCGGCTACACCGTTCCACGGCGCATCCTCCGCTTCTCCGAAGACGGCCGCAGCGCGCCCGTCACGCGCGTCGGGCTGCGCGTGCTCCGTTGGCTGACGCCCCTGCTCGTGCGTCCGCTGCTCTCGATGACGCGCGCCACCGATCTCGTCGCCCACCACTCCATCGTGACGAGCGGCTGTGTCCGCGCCGCGCACGCGAGAGGGGCGGCGGTCGTCGCCTGGACGGTCGACGATCCGAGAGTGCTCGAGCGGCTCGCGAGAGCGGGGGTCGATGCCGTCGTGACGAACGATCCACGGATATTTGCGTCGGAAACCATGTCTACACTTCGGGCGTGACAGCGTCCGCACGAACGCTGGGCGCAGGACTCCTCGCGATCTGCGCTCTCCTCGGAATCGCAGCTGCTCTCGGGCTGTCTGCATCCGCGGGTGCCGGCACGGCCCAGACGACGGATCCGCCGACCACGACGGAGCCGCCGCCGACCGAGCCGCCCGTCGAGCCGCCGCCGCCGTCGACACCGGCACCCATCGCCTTCGGGGTATCGGTGGGCGGGGTGACGGTCGGAGGTCTGATGCCCTACCAGGCGAGGAAGGCGGTCGAGCACGCGTACGATCGGCATCTCGAGCTGATCGTGGATGAGGCGCGAACGGTCGATCTCGCTCCTGGCGCCCTCGGAGCGCAGCCGAACTTCTCGAAGGCGATCCGTCGCGCTCGCTTCGCCCGGCCCGGCGCGGTCGTGCCGCTCGACGTCGAGGTCGCGCAGGCGCGCGTTCGCCGATACGTGGAGAGGCTCGCGAAGAGCACGGACCGCAACGCCCGTGACGCGCGCATCGCCCTGGAGGGGACGAGGCCGCACGCCGTGAAGGCTCAGGAGGGACGGCTCCTCAAGCGCCTCACGACCGGACGCTCGATCCGCACCGCGCTCGCGACGAACAGCCGGCTGCCGATTCGGCTCCGTTTCGAGATCACGAAGCCGAAGGTGCAGACGGCCGAGCTCGACGAGGCGGTCGTGATCCTCCGCGGGTCGAACCGGTTGCTCTTCTTCGACGACGCGAAGTTCGTTCGCTGGTTCGGTGTCGCCACCGGGCAGTCCGCGTATCCGACGCCCCTCGGTGACTACGAGGTCGTGAACATGCAGCGGAACCCGTGGTGGTATCCACCGCCGTCGCCGTGGGCGGAGGACTCGCAGCCCGTGCCGCCTGGCCCCGGGAATCCCCTCGGGACCCGGTGGATGGGCCTGTCGGCGCCGTACGTCGGCATCCACGGGACGCCGGACGCAGCGTCGATCGGCTACTCCGCCTCGCACGGCTGCATCCGCATGCGGATCCCGGACGCCGAGTGGCTGTTCCAGCACGTGAAGATCGGGACGCCGGTCTTCATCGTCAGCAAGTAGTCATGCGGTACCGCGCTCGGCTCGCGGCCCAGGGCGCGGCCATCGGGCTCGTGGCGCTGCTCTTCATCCTCCTCGCCTGGTCGCTCCTGCATGACAAGGGTGGCGACCTCTCGAAGCAGGCGAACCGGGGTGAGCGCCCCACGGCACCGGATTTCGCCCTCGAGCGCCTCGATCGCGACGGCGAGCTTCAACTCTCGTCGTTGCGCGGGAAGGCGGTCGTGCTGAACGTGTGGGCGTCGTGGTGCATCCCGTGCAAGGAGGAGGCGCCGTACCTCGAGCAGGTGTGGCGCTCGAATCGGGGTCGAGACCTCGTCGTGCTCGGTCTCGACGCCAAGGACTTCCGCGCCGATGCAAGACGGTTCGCCGGGCGCTTCGGTCTCACGTTCCCACTCGTGTACGACGGGCCGGGCGATGCGATCGGCGATTACGGCGTCACGGGGTTCCCGGAGACGTTCGTCATCGATCGCGAGGGCCGGGTCGTGCGCGCCTTCGCGGGCGCGGTGAACGGGGAGAACGAGCGTGCCGAGCTCCACGATGCAATCGAGGACGCGCTCTCGTGATGCGTCTGGGCCTGTTCGCCGCGGTTGGTGCTCTCGCTCTCGTCGTGACCGGCGCCGCTCTTGCGGCGCCCCCGAACGCCGCAGACCTCGAGGCCGAGATCGTGTGCCCCGTGTGCGAGACGACGCTGGATCAGTCGAACGCGCCGATCGCAGAGAAGATGAAGACGTTCATCCGCGTGCGCATCGCCGCGGGCGACTCCGAGCAGGAGATCAAGGACGCTCTCGTCGCGGAGTTCGGCGAGGGAGTGCTCGCGCAGCCGCCGGGCGGAGGCTTCGGCCTGCTCGCCTGGCTGCTGCCGCTCACCGCTCTCGTCGTGGGTGCGGTCGTGGTGGCGCTCCTCGTCCGGACGTGGAGCCG
>DASTWH010000289.1:0-6126 GCA_035758735.1 Gaiellaceae bacterium | reverse complement strand
GGGCGTCGACCATCGGCGACGACTCGTCGATGCGCCGCCCGATCTGCGACACGATCTTGTTGATGATGCGGCGCAGGTGCGACTCGTCCGTGAAGCGGACGGTCGTCTCGTAGAGCTTGCCACCGCGCTCGATCCATACGTCGTCAGGCCCGTTGCACATGACCTCGGTGATCGAGTCGTCCGCAAGCAGGCGCTCGAGCGGCCCGTATCCGAGGATGTCGTCGAGGATCTCGGAGGTCAGGCGCTCGCGATCCTCGCGGGCGATCCCCGGCTCGTCGTTCAGGAGCCGACGAACGTCAGCTGTGACACGGTCGCGCAGCTCGTTCGGGTCGACCGAGACGTTGAACAGCTGCGGCCCGAGCTCCGAGATGACGCTCATGTGGACCTTGTTCTTGAGCTCGGCGAACGGCTCCTGTTCTCTCACCGGGCCGCGCTGACTGGAGATTCGCTCGTGGAGTTCCATGAGTTAGGCCTTTCGTCCGAAGAGCCGACGGCGGGGGGAAGAGGAGCTCGAGTCCGCGCTGGCTGCCAGCACCGGCACCGGCGCGGTCGACGGCACCGCGTCGCCCGCGAGGAGGTCGGTGAGGCGCCCGAACGCCTCGGCAGGCTCGGACTGCGGTCGGGCGACGACGATCGGGATCCCCTCGTTGACGGTCCGCGGAATCTCGCGGTCGGATGGGATGAAGACGTCGGGAGTCCGACCGAGAACGGCCTCGACGTCGGATTGGCTGATGCCGACGCGGCTGTGCGCGCGGTTCAGCAGCAGGTAGATGTGGTCGGTGTCGTACTTCATGAGCTCGAGCGTCTCGAGGCCGAGCTTCGTGTTCTTCAGTGAGAGCGAGTCGAGCATCCCGACCATGACAATGTCGGTCGAGTGGTCGATCGACGTGATCACCTCGGCGGTGAAGCCCGGCGGCGTGTCGACGACCACCCAGTCGTAGTTCTGGCGCAGGATCGAGTAGATCTCGCGCAGGAGCTCGGCGCCGACAGCGCTCGCCTGGTCGGGCCGGCGCGGCGCGATCAGCGTGTGCACGCCGGACGAGTGCGGCGCCATGAAGGCCGACAGCTTGTCCCAGTCGAGCGCGCCGGGAGACTGTGCCAGGTCGTACACCGTCTTCTCCGGTGGAAGCCCGAGACAGAGTGCGACGTCGCCGAACTGGAGGTCGAGGTCGATGAGCGCGACCCGCTCGCCGCGCTGCGCGAGGCAGACGGAGAGGTTCGTCGACGTGAGCGTCTTGCCGGTGCCGCCCTTCGGGCCGAGGACACAGATGAGCCTCGAGTTCTCGTTCTGCGGCGCGATCTCGACGCTCGTCTTGCGCGCCATGAGCTTGTGGATCTCGAAGCGGATCTGCTCCGGCGTCGCCGGGAGCATGACGATGTCGTCCGCGCCGGCCTCGAACGCGCGCCTGAGGAAGCCATTGGGTGACCCATGTCCGAGCACCATCACGTTGAGCTCGGGGTTCTGGCGGGCCACGCTGTCCAAGAGCAGAAGCGCGCGATCCGAGTAGCCGGCGCAGGCGACGAGAAGCAGGTCCGCAATGCCACCGCGGAGCCAGGACATCGCCTCCTCGGCGCCGGAGACGACAGCGACGACCTGAAAGTCCTCCCCGCCGGGCAGGGAGTCCTTCACGCCTTCGGCGTCGACACCGGGTTCGACTGCTAGAAGTGCTTGTACCGGGCGGCTCGGCATTGCTTCCTTTCTAGGGCCCTTCTACCTCAGCACGGTAGCGGCATTGGCAGTCGACGGCTTCGTCGGCTTGGCCCCCACCACCGGACGGAGGACGAAGATGAGCTGCGTGTTGTCGGCTGCGTAGAGCCACTTCGCTGCCTCAGCCGTCTCGATCCTCAGCACGAGGTTCGATCCTCCGCTCGGACCGGGAATCGCGGGGATCGTCAGGACCTTGACGTTCGGAGCGAACAGCTTCACGACGCCCGAGACCGACGTGTAGACGTCGACCGAGTCGCCGACCTGAACCTGCGAGAGCGACCCGTGGACGTTGTCGACCGACAGCGAGAACGCTCGCTGCGTCCCGGTGATCTGCGAATCGACCGACGTCGTGTCGCTCGCGGCGAAGTCCGTGGCGGTGATCTGCTGACCCGGGAAGATGTCGACCGCGGCCGCGCGGCCCGCGAGGTACGACGGATCGGAGACCGCTCCGACCTCGACCTCCTTGCGCGGCAGCGTCGTCGGCGCGTACATCCCATTGGTCGCGACGAGCGACCCGGGCGTGCCGGTCGGAATGAGCTGCTTCGCGACGAGCACCGGCGTCGGGGCGTTCTCGCCGCCGACGCGGGCGCGATAGCGATCCAGGTAGACGACGAGCAGGATCGCTGCGAGCACGACGGCGCCGAGGCCGAGGGCGATTGCCCACCCGCGCGACGACATCCTGCCCGAGACTTTGCCTGTGAGCGTGTTGGACATGGCTTCCTCTCTTTACCTCAGGGCGTGCTGCTGACCCCTATGTCGGCATAAATGGCGGACGACATGAGCGTGTCAGCGTCCAGACACCACATCATTCGGCCCGGACGAACATCCCGCTACTGGCTATTCGAACACCCGTGACTGGCTATTCGACTAGGACCGGAACGCAGAGGCCGCCCTCGGTGAACGAGCAGAGCTCGCCGGACGGAATGACCTGGCCGCCCGAGTCGGGCAGGTAGGTCACGAAGTGCCCATAAATGCTCCGCTTGGTGCTCGCCGGCAGCGGATCCGGGTCATCGCCGGGGCACCCCATGCTGTTCCCCGCGGTGACGTAGAAGCCGCCGAATCGACGAACCGGCCAGTACTTCTTGCCGGAGATCAGGAACGACTTCTCGTCGACGATGAAGAGCGGGATCCAGCGTGGATCGTCGCCGGGAGGCACTTCATAGCCGTTCTGATACCAGTTGTTCGGCGTGGCCGAGCAGGGCGAGGCCCACAGATCGTGCGCGACACTCTGCTGATAGTTGCCGTTCTGTGAGGCGATGCAGTCCGGCGGATCTGCCGGCGGCACGCCTACTGGCGGAGGACCGCAGGCCGAGGTGTGCCACGCCGGGTTGTAGATCTGGTACGGGACGCACCCGAACTCCATCGCGTCGGCCCAACCGCTCGCACCGCTCGTCTGACAGTCGAGGGTTTGCGACTGCGACGGCGTGTTCCAGATCCTGAGTGGGATCGGGTCGTCGAAAGGATCCGCCTCTTTGAGCAGAGGGGTGAACCCGACCGTGATGGTGAGGGACGCGCTCGTCGTCTTGTTGATCGAGTTCGCAGGTCCGCCGCCCGGCGAGTGCTCGATGGACAGGTACTGCACCGGCCCGGAATCCTCGTCGGCGACGTACGGCTTCGCGACCTTGTTGAACGTGTCGCTCGGATTGTTGCCCCCTGCGCAGCCGCCGGTCGTGTCCGTTGTCGTGGTGATGTTGATCTGATTCGCCCCTGAAGCGATCGCAGGCGTGAAGACGCCGGTCCAGACGCCGCTGACGTACGTCAGGTCGCCCATCCCGGTCGCCGTGACTTCCGCGCACACACCGTTTGGCTGGGGCAAGGTCGGATCGGTGAGACCCGGGCCGAAGTCGATCGTGGCCGACATTCCGATGGTGCCGCAAGTCGCCCCGTCGTCGACGTTGAAGTACGGGTTCGAGGGGACCGCCGGTGGGTCGCTCACACCGCAGCCGCCGGAGAGCGTGACGTCCCTTACGACCGGGCTCGTCGCGCTTGGCGACCCGCCGCCGCCGTTGTAGGCGTGGATGAACGAGATTCCGCCGCTCAGCGAGCCGTCGTAGTCGTAGCAGAACGTCTGTGTGGGGTTCCCCGTGCAGATCGCCTGCAGCGAGCCCGTGGGGATGAAGCCCGGGTCACGGCTCGTGACGACGACCACACGGAAGTCCTGGCTTCCTCCACCGAGATCGACGGCGTTGAACGGCGTGGTGTTCCTGTAGACGTGCATGCCGGCGAGACCGGCGGGAACGGGCGTTACCTCGTCGAGAATGCGCTGATCGGGCGGATTGCGGATTGCACCCGGGTCGTTCACGCCGCCTGCTGCGTTCTCGTCGACGATGAGGACCGCGACGACCTCCGGGTCGACCTCCGGCACGCCGATCGGCCGCAGTCCCTCGCCCCCCTGGAACACCTGCAGCTCGACTCTGGCATGGGACTTCGGGCTCGGGAAGAGCGGGATCCAGCGGAAGAGGAGCGGCGCCTCGTTGTCGGTCGCCTTGACGTCGAGGTAGCCGTTGTAGCATGGGCTGCCGGGCTCGCCGAGCTTCGGGGCGTCACCGGCCGTCGACACGTCTTTGTAGTCATAGTTCGTTCCGTCGGTGGCGGTGCCGAGCGACGGCCAGTAGCTCGGACTGTTGAGGACGACGCGCTGGTCGCCTGCGTCCTCGAGTTGCAGGTTGTACGGAGTCGTCAGTGGCCCCGCCGGCAGATCGCGAGAGCGGAGCGTGTCCCCCGAGTATTTCAGCGCTGTCGTGCTGACGTCCGCGCTCGCCGCGGCGGGATCCTGGCCGCAGCCGAGGAATCCCTGTCCGCCCGCGAGTGCGGCCATGTCGACCTGGGTCTGGAGGTGGCGCTTCAGCACGTACCAGTTGCCGGCGCTCACGACGATCGAGCCGAGGGTGAGGATGATCGGGACGAGCAGCGCGAAGAGGACGACGACCTGTCCGGACTCGCGCCGCGGTCTGCGCCGACTCAGCACGACGCGACCTCGTTGGTGATCAGCGTCGGCTTCTGTTCGAGCCGCGCGGTCGCCGTCGCCGTGAGCGTGATGCCCACGCTGTTGACGAACCAGAACTTGTACGGGGCGGTGAGCTTGACCTTCACGGGGTCGCCACGGTCTTCGGTGCCGAGAACCGCCACCCCCGGGTAGCAGATCGATACTGCGGCGGACGGGTTGCGGGTCGAGCAGCGAAGGACTTGCTGGAGGTTTGCCTTCGAGTTCAGGGCGAGCGCCGCGTTGCAGTTCGCTGCGGTCGACGAGCACGCATACGACGTGTCGCTCGGAACAGGATTCCGCGGGCACGCAGCGGGCCAGTTGTTGACAGCGGCCCAGCGAGCTCCCTGGTTGGCCACCCGGTTCATGTCGAGCCAGTAGTTGAGCCCGATCCCGAAGTAGATGATCCCGCCGACGACAATGAGCAGAGGAAGCAGGATCAGCGCGAACTCGGTGGTCGCTTGGCCGCTCTCCGAGTTACGCAGACGGCGCGTCGAGCGCCGAGGCGACGCGTGGGCACCTGACTCCAACCCCTCGTGTGAGCGAAACGGACGCACGAATCCTCCCTCCCCCGGGAAGCTTGACAGTCACCCTATTGTGCGGGCAGATCCCCCTTTTGGAAAGGGGTCGTGCCCAAGTTTGCGTCGCTGAGCGGACGAGTTCCCTCCAATGGGGGAGGAAGGCACGACCCGTTCGGGGAGGAAACGGCGCCTCGGCGGCTATTCGACCAGAACGGCGACGCAGGTCTCGACGCTGCTGCTGGTCAGCGAGCACAGGTCGTCGCTCGGATTCGCGTTCGACGAGAACTGCACGAACTTGACGAAGTGTCCCCACATGTCGCCGTTGTCTGTGCTCGTGACGTTCCCGGCGAGGCAGCCGAGCAACGGGTGCCGGTCGTTGTTCGGATTTCCGCACGTCCCGACGCTCGGCGGGTAGTCGAAGCAGCCCTTCGGCTTCCCCGCGCCGTTGCCCGTATCCCACCCTGTGGCGTAGAAGCCGGCGAAGTACTTGACGGGCTCGGCGGTGTTGGCGGACGAGAAGGCCGTGTTGTCCGTGATGATCAGCGTGACGTATCTCGGATCGTTCGTGAAGTCGTAGCCACCCTGGTCGACCGGCTTGAAGAACTGGTCCGCCTGCGCCTGGGTGGTCGGCCAGTTGTTGGGGGAGCATCCGTTGAAACCGTTGCTCGGGCTTTCGAAGCGGTTGTAGAGGCCGGCCTGGAACGCCTGCACCTGGCCGTTCTTCGCGGCGACGCAGATCGGGGCCGGGTTGTTGATCGTCAGGGCAGGCGGGAGGCTGCTGGGCGGGTAGGCCGTGCACCGGACGTCCTTCCAGCACAACGCGCCAGGGCTGCACGCCGGCGTGATCGTCGTGCCCCAGGTGTCGTAGTTCAGTCCGTACACGGTGTTGCAGCCCGTCGTGAAGGTGTCCTCCA
>DASTWH010000228.1:0-13223 GCA_035758735.1 Gaiellaceae bacterium | reverse complement strand
GGGACGATCTGAGATCGACTAGCCGCCGCTGCGGCGGATCAGCTCGTTGAGCGGGCGAGCGCGCGGATCGAGCACGTTCACGGCATGCTCGGCACCCGTCACCGGGAGCTTGGAGGCGTCGAGCAGTCCGACCTGGGCGAGCAGTGACGCCTGGTCCCAGTAGATGTGCTCGTGCGCGACCTTGCCGTCTCGGAACCCGACGACGACGCAGAACGCGAGCTGCACGTGCTTGCCGGTCGGAGCGACGCCCGGGAGGAGCTGCGGCATCTCGATGTCGTGCGTGAACGCGAGGACGAGCTCGTCCACGACCTGGTTCTCACCGACGGTGCGGGAGACGGGCGTGATCTCGATGTCCCGCGGCCACTTCCCGATGAAGTGGTCGCCGTAGAACTGACGCACGCCCTCGAGACCCACGCCTCCCGTCATGACGGGCACGTGGTTGACGTACGGGTCGGCGGTCATCGTCGCCATCGTCGCGTCGAGGTCCATGTCCACGAACTCCGCGGCGACGTGGTCGTCGAAGACGCCGGCGAGGTCGTGATCAGCGGCCATCTCGCGCAGAACCTACCGCGTTCGTTGTCGCTTGACATGTCACGACGCCGTGTGACTGAATCTCGACATGCTCCTGCGCGAGGTCGAGTACGCGCGCCCGGCCACCGTCGAGGAGGCGGTCTCGGTGCTCGCGGCACACGAGGGTGCGCGGGCTCTGGCCGGCGGGCAGACGCTCATCAACGTCATGAAACAGCGCGCCGCGGCCCCCGAGGTGCTCGTCGACCTCGGAGATCTCGACGAGCTGCGCGGGATCGGCTTCTCCTCCGACGGGATGCTCGAGATCGGCGCCATGGTCACGTGCGCGCAGTTGCAGACCTCGTCGGAGGTCGACGTCGCGCGTCCGATCCTCGCCGAGGTCGCGGGCACGATCGCGGACGTCCAGGTGCGCAACCGCGGGACGATCGGCGGCAACGTCTGCGTGAGCGATCCGACGAACCACTTCCCGCCGCTCCTCGTCGCACTCGACGCGACGTTCACGATCCGCGGGACGGGAGGCGAGCGGACCGTCTCCGCCGACGAGTTCTTCGTCGGGGTCTACGTGACGGCCGTGGGCGAGGGCGAGCTGCTCACGAAGATCAACGTGCCGGCGTCGAGCGGCGCCGGCGACGGCTACGCCGGCCTCACGATCGGGGCACACGGCACGTACATCGTCAATGCGGCGGCGACCGTTTCCGGTGACGTCGCGCGGGTCGCGATCGGCTGCGTCGCGGCCTCTCCGGTCCGGGCCACCGCGATGGAGGAGCGTCTTGCAGGCGGGGACTACTCCGAAACCGCGGTGGAGGCAGCGGCAGAGGGGCTCGGTGCCTCGCTCGACCCACCGTCCGACGTCCACGGCTCGGCAGACTTCCGGCGCCATCTCGCGGAGGTCGCGGCCGTCCGCGCCGTCGCGCAGGCGGCGGGAAGGAGGAAGTAGTGCCCGAACCGGTGACCAGTCGCACCGTCTCCCTCGAGGTGAACGGCGAGCAGATCGAGTACGAGGTTCCGACCCGGCGCCTGCTCGTGCACTTCCTCCGCGACGACCTCGGCCTCACGGGGACGCACATCGGCTGCGACACCGGCAACTGCGGCGCCTGCACGGTGCACGTGAACGGCGAGGCGGTGAAGAGCTGCATGATGCTCGCGGTGCAGGCCGAGGGCACGAAGGTGTCGACGGTCGAGGGGCTCGCGTCCGACGGTGAGCTCACCGAGCTCCAGAAGGCGTTTAACGAGCACCACGCGCTGCAGTGCGGGTACTGCACGCCCGGGATGCTCATGAGCGCCACGGCCCTGCTCGCGCGGAACCCCCATCCGTCCGAGGAGGACGTGCGCTACGCGCTGCAAGGGAACATCTGCCGGTGTACGGGCTACGTGAACATCGTCGAGGCCGTCGTCGCAGTCGGAGGCAACGGATGACGACCACCGTCACCGAGCCGGCCAAGACGCTCGAGAAGGGATTCGTCGGGCAGTCGATCCCGCGCAAGGAGGACAGGCGGCTCGTGCAGGGCCAGGGGACGTTCTTCGACGACGTTCGCCGGCACGGGATGGGCTACGTGCACTTCGTCCGCTCGCCGTACGCGCACGCGAAGATCGTCTCCATCGACGTGGCGAAGGCGCTCGAGCTGGAGGGCGTCTACGGGACGATCACCGGGGACGAGGTCGCGATCCACACGGATCCGTTCTTCGAGATGTCGGTCGAGCCTGGGGGGAACATCAAGGACTACGCGCTCGCAGTCGGTCGTGTGCGCCACATGGGCGAGCCCGTCGCGGCAGTGTGCGCAGCCACTCGCGAGCTCGCGCGCGACGCGGCCGAGCTGATCGAGGTCGTGTACGACGAGCTGCCGGTCCTCGTCGAGGCGCAGGAGGCCCTGAAGGACGAGGTCGTCCTGCACGACGACGCCGGGTCGAACGTCGTCTGGTCGGGGGTCTTCGACTGGGGTGACGTCGACACCGCGCTTGCCGAGGCCGACCACGTCGTGAAGATCGACAAGCTGCACTTCCACCGCTTCTCGTCGACGCCGCTCGAATGCGCCGGCGCGCTCGTCGAGTACGACAAGGGCACTGGCGAGTGGACGCTGACCTGCAACCACCAGATGCCCGGCGTCGGCGCGATCTGGATGGCGCCTGCGCTGCGGACCGGGATCGACAAGCTCCGGTTCGTCACGCACGACATCGGGGGCGGCTTCGGCAACAAGATCTGCCTGCACCCGCAATACGTCGTCCTCTGCCTGATGGCGCGGAAGTTCGGCCGGCCGGTGCAGTGGACGGAGTGGCGCACCGACCAGCACACGGCGAACGCACACGGCAACGAGCGCTGGTTCCTCGACGTCGAGGTCGGCGTCATGAAGGACGGCACGATGACCGGCTTCAAGGTGAAGGCGCTGGACGACTGTGGCGCATTCCCGCGCTACGAGCCGCTCGGCTGCATCATCTGGGCACAGGTCACGCCGGGCATGTACGGCTGGCGGAACATCCGCGTCGACTTCACGCAGGTCTGCACGAACAAGTCGCCCGTGTCGCCCAACCGCGGCTACTCGCGGATGCAGCACCTCTGGCTGACGGAGCGCATCATCGACATCGTCGCGGCCGAGCTCGGGTTCGACCCGGTCGAGATCCGCAAGAAGAACTACGTCAAGGCCGAGCAGATGCCGTACGAGACACCGAACGGCTGCGTCTACGACTCGGGCGACTACGCGGCGGCGCTCGACATCGCGCTCGAGCTCATCGACGCGGGCTCGATCGAGGAGCGGCGGCAAGACGCGGAGTCGCGCGGCAAGCTCCTCGGCTTCGGAATCGGCTCGACGCTCGACTCGGGCACGAACAACTTCGGCCAGTCCACGCTGCTCAATCCCGAGCTCCAGTTCTCGGGCAACAACGAGGCGGCGTCCGTGAAGCTCGACATCTTCGGCGAGGTCGTCGTCACGCTCGGCACCGTCCCGCAGGGGCAGGGGCACGAGACGACTGCCGCTCAGGTCGTCGCGGACATCCTCGGCTGCTCGCCTGACCAGGTGAACGTCCGCCGCGGGCACGACACGTGGTTCAACTCACATGCGGGCTTCTCGGGTACCTACGCCTCGCAGTTCGCGTTCACCGGCCTCGGCGCGGTGAAGGGCGCAGCTGAGCTCGTCCGCGAGGAGATGATCCAGCTCGCGGCAGCCGTGCTCCAGGCGCCGCCCGAGGCGATCGAGCTCTCGGAGGGCTTCGCTCGGATCAAGGACGGTCCGCCCGAGGCGGCGCTGCCCTTCATGGCGCTCGGCGCGATCATCAACGCGAACAACGCCTTCCTGCCGCCCGAGTTCAACCCGACCCTGAACCACCGCTACGTCTGCCGCCCGTACTTCGGCATGGTCGACACCGAGAAGAAGACCGGGCAGCTGACGCTCACCTACGCGACGCAGATCCATGCGGCCGTCGTGGAGATCGACCCGGAGACCGGTGACGTCGACGTCGTGGACTACGCCGCGGTTGACGACTGCGGCGTCCGGATCAACCCGCAGATCGTCGAGGGCCAGGTGCACGGCGCCACCGCGCACGCCATCGGCGCGGCGCTCCACGAGGACTTCGTCTACGACGAGGACGGCACGTTGCTCACGGCCAACTTCTACGACTACCACGTGCCCCACGCGATGGACATGCCGCCGCTCAAGACCGGCGCCATGGAGTCGCCGTCACCGGTTGCGCCGCTCGGCGCGAAGGGGATGGGCGAGGGCGGCGGCGGCGGGATCCACTGCATCTGCGCGGCGATCCAGGACGCTCTCCGGCCGGCGGGAGGCGCCATCGTCTACGACAGCTGCAACCCGGCGCATAGGGTGTGGTCGATGCTGCAGGACCCGGACTCCACTCGCGCCAACGTCTCGGTGACGTCGAAGTGATCGTCTCGGGGACGAAGCAGCTCGCCGCCCCGCGCGAGGTCGTGTGGGGCGTCATCAACGAGCCGGCCGAGATGGCGAAGCTCATGCCTGGCGTCGAGTCCTTCGAGATCACCGACGAGAAGCACTGGACCGCCAAGGTGAAGGTGCCGCTCGGCCTCGGCGGGCTGAAGATGACGATGAACTTCGAGAGGCTCGAGGAGCGCGAGCCGGAGTTCGCGTCGATGCGGGCGAAGGGCCAGGGCGTCGGGGCGCTCATGGACATGACGACGTCGTTCACGCTCTCCGAGGCCGACGGCGGCACGTCGATGGCGTGGGAGGCCGACGTCAAGATCGCGGGACCGGTCGGCGCGATGGGACAGCGGGTGCTGCAGCCGATCGTGAACCAGCAGGTCGGGCAGGTGCTCGAGGCGCTCGAGCAGCGCGTCTCCGCGGCGTCTCCCTGAGCATGTCGCCACCGTTCCGAGTCGGCGTCATGCAGCTGACGATGGAGCCGCTCGAGGAGATGCTCGAGTCGGCGCGGGTCATGGACCGTGCCGGCATGGACACGATCTGGCTCGCCGAGGCGTATCCCTGGTGGCGCAAGCACGGGATGGAGGCCCGCTCGTCCACCGTCGTCTCCGCGCTCATGGCGCGCGAGACCGAGCGGCTCACGATCGGCTGGGGGATCATCTCGCCCTTCACCCGGCATCCTGTGCAGGTCGCGATGGATGCCCGCGTCGTGCAGGAGGCAGCCGGTCCGGGGAGGTTCCTCCTCGGCTTCGGGACCTCGAAGATCTTCCTCAACAACATCCGCTCGCAGACTTCGAAGACCCTCGGGCCGATGCGCGACGCAGTCACCATCGTCCGTGGCGTTCTCGGCGGCGAGCCGTTCGAGTACGAGGGCGAGACCTGGAGCGCCTCTGTCCCCGGCCTGAGCCCGGACGCGCACGCGCCGCGCGACGTCCCGCCCGTCTACGTCGCCGCGACGGCGCCGAAGATGCAGGCGCTCGCCGGCGAGATCTCGGACGGGTGTCTGACCCCGTCGATCACGACGCCCGCCTTCGTCCGCTACACACGCGAGAACGTCAAGTCGGACATCGACATCGGCTGCACGGTCGTCGCCTCGATCCACGAGACGGATCGCGCCACCGGGCGAGAGGGGGCCCGTGAGATCGCGGGCATGTACCTCGCGAACAAGTTCCAGAACATCCGCGGCTCCGCGGACACGCTGCTCCAGCTGGCGGGCATCGAGATGGAGGAGCTGGCACAGGTCGCCGGGGCGATGGAGCGGGGCGGACGCCTCGCGGCGAAGGCCGAGGTGACCGACTCGCTGCTCGACCGGTGCAAGCCGATCGCGGGCACGCC
The DNA here is from genome assembly GCA_035758735.1 of Gaiellaceae bacterium. GTDB lineage: Bacteria > Actinomycetota > Thermoleophilia > Gaiellales > Gaiellaceae > GMQP-bins7. The sequence goes on along the minus strand of DASTWH010000228.1, from coordinate 7,479 downwards.
CGAGGACTGCATCGCAGCGATCGAGGAGTACCGAGAAGCCGGCTGCACGCACGTCATGCTCGAGCTCTGGGGCGACCGCCGACACGACCAGATCCGGCTGTTCGGCGAGAAGGTGCTCCCACACTTCCGGCCGTGACCGACTACGACGCAGAGGCGTTCGACGCGTACGAGCGGGCCGGCTGGGAGTCGATCGCAGGACGCTTCGCCGAGCGCTGGAGCCCGATCACGAGCAAGGCGATCGACGCGCTGCTCGACGCGGCGCACGTCGGACAGGGCTCGCGCGTGCTCGACGTCGGCACCGGTGCAGGCGACGCGGCGGGGCGCGCCGTCGAGCGCGGCGCGGAGGCGACTGGCATCGACGTCGCGGCCTCGATGGTGGAGATCGCCGCTCGGCGGCATCCCGAGGGCACTTTCGTCCAGGCATCGGCGAGCGAGCTTCCGTTCGCCGACGATTCCTTCGACGCGGTCGTCGGCAACAACGTCATCCAGCACGTCGGCGAGCCCACGCAAGCGGCCCTCCAGTTCCGACGCGTCCTGGCTCCCGGAGGTCGGGTCGCGCTGACGAACTGGGATGCAGCGGAGCGCTCGCCGTTCTTCGCCGCCGTGCAGGGAGCCGTGGCTGCCGCGGAGGTGCCGTCGCCGACCGAGGCGCCCGCGGGCCCGTCGTTCTTCCAGTTCACGGACGACGCGGTCTTCCGCGCCCTGCTCGAGGACGCCGGCTTCGAGGCCGTCGCCGTCGACTCCCTCCCGATCGAGATTCCCGTCGCCTCGGGCGACGAGCTGATCACCGCGCTGGCCGAGGGAACCGTTCGCGTCGGAGCGGCGCTCCGCGCGGCCGACGACGAACAGCGCGACCGGATGCGAGAGGAGCTGGAGAAACGCCTTGCGGAGTGGCGACGCGGTTCCGGATTCGCCGTTCCTGCTCCGATGAAGCTCGCCAGCGGGACGAAGCCGGCGTGACCGAGATCCGCATCGACGAAGTGCGACTCGTCGACTGGGCGTCGAAGGCGATCGGGACTCCGAGCTTCACGGGCTCCGAGGAGGCGATGGCGGAGCTCATGCGCGACACGTTCCTGGACATGGGCCTGCAGGTGCAGTGGCAGCAGGTGGAGGACGGCCGGGCGAACGTGCTCGGCACGCTGGCCGGCACGGGCGGTGGGCCGAGTCTCATGTTCAACGGCCACATGGACACCTCGTACTCGGGCCGCGAGCCGTGGCTCAGGCACGTGCCCGGCTTCCAGCCGGAGGCGTTCGTCGAGGACGGCCGGCTGTACGGGCTCGGGATCTCGAACATGAAGGGCGCGCTCGCCTGCTACGTCGAGGCGCTCCGCGCTCTGTCGGACGCCGGCGTGCGGCTCCGCGGAGACGTCATGATCGCGGCCGTCTCCGGCGAGATCGAGAAGACGCAGTACGGCGACGCGCAGGGTGCTGAGTACCGCGGGTACGCGGCCGGCTCACGGCATCTCGTGTCCCACGGGGGAGTCGCCGACATGTGCATCCTCGGGGAGCCGACCGAGTCGAAGGTCGTCCTCGGGCACTTCGGCTCGCTCTGGCTGCGGATCTCGACGAAGGGCCCGTTCATCCACACCGCATTCAGCGCGGGGAAGCTCGACGAGAACTCGATCGTTCGAATGCGCGACGTGCTCGACGCGGTGCTCGAGTGGATCCCGACCTGGGAGAACGATCCGGCGAACGCCTACCGCGGCGCGAACGCGATCGTGAACGTCGGCGCGCTCCAGGGCGGCTTCGGCTGGCGGGTATCGCGCACGCCGCACCGCGCCGACCTGTTCCTCGACGTGCGCGTGCCGCCGACGAAGGAGATGACGGTGGCGCGCACGCAGGTTCTCGAGATGGTTCGCGGTCTCGCCGAGCGCTTCCCCGACCACGGGGTCGAGGGTGAGGTGTACGTGACCGCGCCCGGCGCCGAGATCGCCGAGGACCACCCGCTCGTGGGAGCCCTCGACGCCGCGCACGTCGAGGTCTTCGGCTCCGCACCGGAGCGCGACGTGACTCGCTGGTTCTCGGACGCGTCCGTGCTCTCCCGGTACGGGATCGCGACGGTCAACTACGGCACGTCGAGCGGCCTCCTCGACACGGTGAATGGCGAGAACCTCGAGATCGACGGGCTCGTGAAGACGGCCGAGGTCTACGCGCGTGCCGCCGCGAAGATCTGCGGAGTCGCGTAAGGAGGCGTGGGCATGTCGGACGAGATGAGAATTGCAGCGCTCGAGCGGCTCGTCGATGCGTTCAACCGACAGGACGTGGAGGCTGCACTGGCGCTCTTCACGGACGACGCGGTGTTCCTCAACTCGCGTGGGCCGGACCCGTGGGGGCGACGCTTCGAGGGCAAGGAGGAGATACGGAGCGGTATCGAGAGCCGGTTCGCCGCGATTCCGGTCGGCGCCTATCAGGAGGTGACGCACGTCGTCTTCGGCGACCGGGGACACTCCGAGTGGACGCTCCGCGGAATGACGGCTGAAGGCGAGGCGATCGACGTGCGTGGGTGCGACCTCTGGACGTTCGACGGCGACAGGATCGCCGGCAAGAACTCCTTCTGGAAGATCGTCGAGCAGTGAAGCTCGTCACGTTCGGCGACGACCGGCGCGTCGGTGTCCTCGACGGCGACGAGATCGCCGTGCTCGACGTCCCGACGATGCGCGAGTACTTCGAGCGCGGCGGTGCCGACGAGACAGGGGAGATGGTCGCGCTCGCCGAGACTCGGCTGCGCGCGCCGATCGTCCCGAAGAAGTTCTTCCATACGGCCGGCAACTTCCGCGAGCACGAGGAAGAGTCGAAGCAGGTCGGCTGGACGCACGAGATCGCGCCGTGGATCGTCTTCTTCCAGAACGTCGACGCGATCGTGGGTCCCGACGAGCCCGTCGTCTACCCGGAGCACCTGACCGAGGAGCTCGACTACGAGCTCGAGCTCGCGGTGATCCTGCGGAAGCCGGGGAAATGGTTTTCGCCCGACGAGGCGGCCGACTACATCGGCGGCTACGTCGTCTTCAACGACATCACCGCGCGGGACATCCAGCGGCGCGAGATGCGGTCCGGCGTCTTCAGCTTCTGCAAGGCGATCGACACCTTCTGTCCACTCGGGCCCTGGATCGTCACGCCCGACGAGATCCCGGATCCACACGACCTCGCGATGGAGCTCCGCGTCAACGGCGAGGCGCGGCAGGTCTCCCACTCGGGCCGTATGTCCGTGACGATTCCCGAGATCCTGAGCCACTACTCGGCGCTCGGCTATTCGGCCGGCGACGTGCTCTCGACGGGCACCGTGTCGGGGGTCGCCGGGTTCTCGCCGGACGCAGCCTCGCTCTACCTGAAGCCGGGCGACGTGATGGAGTGTGAGATCGAGAGGATCGGCGTGCTCCGGAACCCGGTCGTCTCGTGGGAGGAGGCGCACGGCGAGCCCGCGCCCCCGCGGGTCAGGTGGTAGTCGGCGCGGTCGAGCTCCTTCCCGCGCGTGACGCGGTCGGCCTTCGCTGCGACTACTCCGAGGCATATCCCGACGTCCCGGAGGCGGCGTGGGACCCGTACGCGAGTCGCTACCCGGAGCTTTTCGAGGCGGGTGCCTGGCGCCTCCCGGTCACCTGCTACGTCGTGCGCGCCGCGGGGACGACCGCCCTCGTGGACACGGGGGTCGGCCCTCCCGGCCTCTGGGACTGGACAGCCGAAGAGGAGGGACTGTTACCAGCCTCGCTCGGGACGCTCGGCATCGGCCCGGCCGACGTCGATGTCGTCCTGCTGACGCACCTGGACATCGATCACCTCGGGTGGAACACCGATCTCGAGGGTGTGCCGCTGTTCCCGCGAGCCCGCTACGTCGTCCACGCCGACGCGCTCGCCTTCGCGATGTCGCGTGCCGGTCGCGCGCACATCCAGCGCTGTGTCGTCCCGATCCTCGATCGCTTCGAGCAGGTTCGTCGCGACGTCGAGCTCGCGCCCGGAATCACGGCGTTCGGGACGCCCGGGCACTCCCCGGGCCACCTCTCCGTACGGATCTCGTCCGAAGGAGCCGAGGCGACGATTCTCGGCGACGTCGCGCCCCATCCGGCGCTGCTCGACGAGACGGGGTGGCGCTTCCACTTCGACGAGGACGCGGAGCAGAACGGGGCAGTTCGCACAGCCCTCGTCGACGAGCTCCGACGCGACGGCGGGCTCGTCGTGTGCGGCCACTTCCCGGGGTCCGGCATCGGCCGGATCGCGGAGCACGATGGGATGGTCGTGTGGGACGAGGTGTCACCGTGAGCCGAGACCTGAGAGTCCTCGTCGGCGCAGTCGGGCTCTCGGCCCTCGGCGACTGGCTCGCGCTCGTCCCGCTGGCGCTGTTTCTCCAGGAGACGACCGGATCCGGGGTCACGATCGCCTTGCTGTACCTCGCCTTCTGGGCGCCGTCCGTCGTTCTCGCGGGGCCGGCGGGGCTCCTCGCGGATCGGTACGACCCTCGCCGCGTGTTACTCCTCACGTCGCTCGCACAGGCGACCACGGCCGTCATCCTGGCGTTTGCGGGCGGTACCACCGTGATCCTCGTTCTCGCCGCACTGCTCGGCATCGGCTTCGCCGTCGGGCAGCCGGCCGAGTTCGCCCTCGTGCCCCGCGTCGCCGGGGAAGCCCGCATCGCTGTCGCAAACGCGAGGGTCGAGACCGCTCGCTACGCCGGTTTCGCCGTCGGTCCGCTGATCGGTGGGGTGCTCGCGGCTGCCGGAGGGCTCGAGATCGCAATGATCGTCAACGCGGTGACCTTTCTCGTCGTCGGTGCCGCCGCGATCGTCGTTCGCTGTCCTCACTCCGAGTATTGCCTCGCTCCCGAGCCTCCTGTCGGCCGAGCCTGGTCAGGGGCGAAGTACCTCGTGCAGGACCGTGTGCTGGCCATCGTCATGGGCGTCGCGTTCGTGTCGCTCCTCTTCATGACCACGAACTGGGCCGCCAACGTCTTCTTCGCGAAGGAGGACCTCGGGCTCGGCGACCTCGGCTACGGCGTGCTGTTGACGAGCTGGACGCTCGGCATGGTCCTCGGCGCGACGTTGCTCCCTCGGCGCATCGGCTCGGGAATGCTCGCGGTCGCCGTGCTCGTCGCGATCGTCGTCCAGGGAGCGGGCCTGGCAGGCCCTGCGCTCTGGCTGGTCCCGACGCTTGCGTTCACGTTCTTCTTCATCGGGGGCCTGGCGCACGGCACGAAGAACGTGCTCATCCGCACGCTGATGCACGAGCGCGTGCCGACCTCGCTGCACGGTAGGGCGTTCGCGGCGTACAACGGTCTCCGAAACGGGGCGGAGCTCGTCGCGCTCGTCGCGGGCGGGGTGCTCGTGAGCACCGTCGGCGCTCGCTGGACGATGCTGCTCGCGGGCGCGATCCCGGTGGTCGCCGGGCTCGTTGCGCTCGGGGTGACCCGCCGGCGCCTCGCGGAGCCGAGGGTCACGGGGGCGCGCGCCTAGGTTGGTAGCGTCCCGCCCGTGGCGGAGGACTTTCGGGTCGAGGTCGAGCTCGACGACGAGGCGCATGGCTACCCGCTTCGCGAGCGACTCCGCGCGCTGAGCCTGGACGACGAGGCACGCGATCGCCTCGGCACGGACGTGGTCGTCACTCGCGATGGCTCACGCCTCTTCGCGTACACGTCGACCGAGGAGCAGGCGAGCGAGGCCGAGCGCGTCATCCGTGAGCTCGTGCGCGACGAGGAGCTGACGGCGGACATCCGCGTGACGCGCTGGCATCCAGTCGCCGAGGAGTGGCGCGACGCATCCCAGCCGTTGCCGACGACGCCGGCCGACGAGGAGCGCGAGTACGCCGAGCGAGAAGCGGCCGAGGAGCAGGAGGCCCGGGCGGAGGGCGAGTTCGACTGGCGGGTCGTCGCGGTGCTGCCGTCGCGCGACGCTGCAGGCGACCTCGCGCGACGGCTGCTCGACGAGGGCCTGCCGGCGAAGCGCCGCTGGCACTACGTAATGGTCGGCGTCGTCACCGAGGAGCGTGCGGACGAGCTCGCGGAGCGTCTTCGCGACGAGCTCGGCGACTCGGTGGACGTCTCGGTGCAGGCGGACATCGGCGACGTCGTCGCCGGCCCGTTCCAGTTCATCGGCTTCTGACGGCGCTCGCCGCCTTGATTGTTCGAGCCGTGGCGTGTTCGATGCGTCAATGACGCGTCTGCTGCTCGCCGTCGCAGCGCTTGCGCTCGTCGCGTCCGGCTGCGGTGCGGCGGACGACGACCCCAACCTCGCTGCTGCTGCGGCCAAGACAGAGGCAGCCGGATCCTCGCGGTTCGAAGTGACGGGCGAGGAGGCGAGCGGTCAGGAGCGGACGAAGATCGGATGCACGGGAGAGGCCGACTACGCAGCGCGGCGCGTCCGGCTCAGCTGCGACTACGGCAGCCAGGGTCGGATGGAGGTCGTCGGTCTGGGGGCCGACACGTACATGCGCGGGAACGTGCTCGGCTTCCTCGGCGTCAGCGACAAGTGGGTTCGGACGACGGGCGACGACAGCCTCGGCGACGAGTTCTCGCCGCAGACTCTCCTGGCCATGCTCAGAGACGCGAGCCAGAGCACCGAACGCCTCGGGGCGGAAGCGATCAGAGGCGTCGACACCGTCGGGTATCGCCTCGTGGTCGAGTGCGAGCAGGCGGAACTCCTCGAGTGCGACGCACAGACGTCCCCGGTCGACGTCTGGATCGACGGCGACGGTCTCGTCCGTCGGATCTCCGTGAGCGAGGGGAGCACGCCGTTCACCTTCGACTTCTACGACTTCGGGGCCGACGTCTCGATCGCTGCGCCCCCCGCGGCCGACGTCGTCGACATGGAAAAGCTCGTGCAGCCGAAGCCGTGCAGCATGAACGCCGGCTCGCCGCTGACGGGGGAAGACGTCAGCACTGCACTTCGCGGCCACGGCATCGCCGTGGCCGGCGTCGACCAGTGCATCGGAGCTGCGGTCGCGGTGCTCGTCACCCCGACGCCGAGCTCGGACAGCGACGGGTTCCTCCACTGCACGGTCTCGCGCAACCCCGGTGCAAGCTCGTTGTCCGGGATCGGCGGGACGGGTCTGAAGTCGGGCGGCGTGGGCAACGTGTACTGCGCGTACAGCGACGACCTCGCGAAGAGGATGGAGCCGGCGTTCGTCGAGCTCCAGCGCCAGATCCACCCGTAGGATCGCGCCATGAGCTGGCCGCGCGACGACGCGAAGCTCGAGCGCGTGCGCGCGCTCATGGCGGAGCAGGACCTCGACGTGCTCGTCGTCCGCGCGCCCGACAACGTCCTCTACCTCACGAACTTCTGGGGGATGAAGGGGTACGACGCCTGCGTGTTCCCCCGCGAGGGAGAGCCAGTGCTCGTGTGTCTCGAGGCGTCGGAGGAAGACGCGGCCCGAACCGCCTGGACGCGTGACGTCCGCTTCTTCAAGGGCTACGACGAGACCGATCCGCGACCGCCCGTCGCGCGCGTCCTCGAGCTCGCGCGCGAGGCGGCGAGCGCGTACGGTCGAGTCGGCATC
>DASTWH010000220.1:0-3184 GCA_035758735.1 Gaiellaceae bacterium | reverse complement strand
CGAGAGGTGCGGGAAGAGCGCGTAGCTCTGGAAGACGGTGTTGACCGGCCGCACGTGTGGCGGCGACTCGGTCACGTCGGCCTCGCCGATGACGATTCGCCCGGCGTCGGGTCGCTCGAAGCCCGCGATCATTCGCAAGCTCGTCGTCTTTCCGCAGCCCGACGGGCCGAGCAGCGAGAAGAACTCGCCGCTGCCGATCTCGAGCGAGACGTCGTCGACCGCGGCGACGTCGTCGAACGACTTGCTGATCCCTTCGAGGACGACCGACTGCGAGCGCAGCGTGCTCAGCGCCCGACCTCCCGGGTGAAGCACGACGCCAGCAGCTCGCGGGCCTCGTCGCGGGTGAGCACGCCGAGGTAGAGGATCGAGTCGATTCCGTCCGCGGCCGCGGCGAGCCGCCAACCGGCTTCCTCACCGTCGACGGACGCCGGCACCGAGCCGTCTCGGCGCCCCTCCTCGAGGAGCCGTACGATCCGGCCCGCCCACGCCCGATACCGCTCCTGCACGAGGGGACGAAGCTCGTCGTCGTAGCGAAGGCTCGACCACACCTCGTTCCAGAGCGCCGGATTCGCCTCGAGTGCAGGGTCGATCGTGCGCATGAGGGCGCGTTCGAGGCGCTCGGCGCCGGTCGCGATTCCCGCGAGCTCTTCCTCGAGCGCATCCACGCGTAGGTCCTCGGCGTATGCGAACGTGGCGCGGAGCAGCTCCTGCCGGGTCGTGAAGTAGTAGTGGACGAGCGTTCGCGAGACCCCCGCCTCCTGCGCCACGGACCCGATGCGGAGGTCGCTCGCACCGCCCGCGACCACGACGCGGCACGCCGCACGCAGGATCTCGTCGACTCGTGCCGTCGCCGCCGGCGATCCCGCGGCTTGCTCGGTTCCCGGCATCCGAAGTATCCTGACTGACAGGACAGTCAGGAGCAAGCTCTCATGTCGACCACTGCACCGTCACCCATCCCCCACATCGAGCACCCGCTCGAGGACGGCTGGACGCTCCCGGCGAGCTGGTACACGGACGCAGGCGTCCACGAGCGCGAGCGCGAGCGACTGTTCGCCCGAGCGTGGACGTATGCGGGGCCGGCGGCGTGGGTCTCCGAGCCCGGGTCGTACTTCGCCGCGCGCATCGGCCATGTCCCCGTCGCAGTCGTCCGGGACACGGACGGCGCGCTTCGCGGGCTCGTCAACGTCTGCCGCCACCGGGGACATCTCGTCGTCGAAGGAACAGGCTGCCGCGAGACGCTGCAGTGCCCGTACCACGCGTGGACGTACAACCTCGACGGGAGCCTGCGGCGTGCCCCACGCGCCGAGCGCGAGCCCGGCTTCAGTCCAGACGGGCTGTCGCTGACCCGTGTTTCGGTCGGGACGTGGGGGCCATTCGTCTTCGTGAACCCCGACCCGGAGGCGGAGTCCCTCGAGTCGGCGCTCGGCGAGCTCCCGGAGATGGTCGCGCAGAGCGGGCTCGACGTCGACTCGATCCGTTTCCACTCGCATCACGAGTGGCCGATCGAGGCGAACTGGAAGGTCGTCATGGAGAACTTCCTCGAGTGCTACCACTGCCCGACGGCTCACCCGGGGTTCAGCAAGGTCATCGACGTGAGCCCCGACGCGTACGACCTCGGCGTGCACCCGACGTTCCTCAGCCAGGTCGCCCCCGTCCGCGAATCGGCGCTCGCAGGGAACGGCAAGGCCACGTACACACCCCGCGGCGACGTCGTGGAAGCCCAGTACCACGTGCTCTTCCCGGCGACGACGATCAACATCGCGCCGGGCATCCCGAACGTCTCCATGGAGCGCTACGACCCCGATGGCCTTCGCCGAACGATCGAGGTGACCGACTACTACTTCGGTGCCGACGTCTCCGACGAGGAGATCGAGGAACTCGTCGCCTGGGACACCCAGGTCGCGGAGGAGGACGTGTCGCTCGTCCAGTCCGTCCAGCGAGGGCTCGAGTCGGGAGCCGTGCCCCAGGGCCGCCTGATGTCGCAGAGCGAGCAGCTCATCGCCGCGTTCCAGCGGCGCGTGCACGACGCGCTCGTCGGGTAGACGCAAGCACGCGACCGCGAAGCGCGCCTCAGCGATCTTCGCGAGTGTCAGAGGTTGTCGACGAAGCGGTGGCGCGCCTCGTCGAGTGCCGCACGGATCCCGTCCGGGCCCGGCGCAGCGCGCTTCCGACCCCTCCGCGGCTTCTTGAACGAGCCGTCGCGGACGCTCTCGGCGACCTGCTCGTGGGCGTCGCGGAACGGAACGCCTTCCCCGACGAGCGCCTCCGCCGCGTCCGTCGCCAGGAGGAGAGGATCCGACGCAGCCTTCGCCATCCGGTCGCGATCGACCTCGAGCCCGCTGACGAGCGCGGTCAGGGCCTCGAGCGCGAGGCGCGTCTCGTGGCGCGTCGCGAAGACCGGCACCTTGTCCTCCTGCAGGTCCCGGTCGTACGCGAGCGGGAGGCCCTTCACGGTCGCGAGGAGCCCGGTCAGACGACCGATCGCCGTTCCCGCCTTGCCGCGGACGAGCTCGGCGACGTCGGGGTTCAGCTTCTGCGGCATCATCGACGAGCCGGTCGCCGCGGACTCCGGGAGTCGTACGAAGCCGAACTCCGAGGTCGCCCAGAGCACGATCTCCTCGCCGACGCGCGAGAGGTGGATGAAGAGGACAGCTGCCGCGTACAGATAGTCGAGCGCGAAGTCTCGGTCCGCGACAGCATCGAGCGAATTGCGCATCTGACGCGCCGGCGGGGGAAGCTCGAGCGTGGAGCCGGCGAGCGCACCGGCGCCGAGCGGGCTCTCGGCCGCAGCTTCCGCCGCAGCCGCGAAGCGCGTGCGGTCGCGGTCGAGCATCTCGACCCAGGCGAGGAGGTGATGGCCGAGCGTCACCGGCTGCGCACGCTGCAGGTGCGTGTAGCCGGGCATCACCGTCTCCGCCTCGGACTCGGCGAACGAGAGCACGACCAGCGCGAGCGCGTCGATCGCCTCTCGCGCCTCGGCGCATGCGTCCAACACGTATGTGCGGAACGCCGCGGCGACCTGGTCGTTCCTGGAGCGACCCGCGTGGATCTTGCGGCCGACATCTCCGAGGAGCCGCTCGATCGCCGAGTGCACGTCCTCGTCCGTCTCGAGGTAGCCCGACGGATCCTGAGCGATCTCCGCAAGTCGCGACTCGGCCGCGTCGAGCTCAGCGGCGCTCAGGAT
>DASTWH010000215.1:0-6004 GCA_035758735.1 Gaiellaceae bacterium | reverse complement strand
AACTCAGCTCGAGCGAGAAAAGGAGGGAGCCGTGTACATCGGAGGCGGAGTTCTCGTATTGATCCTGATCGTCCTGCTGCTGATCTGGCTTCTCTGACGGTCAGTCGGCCGAGGCCGACAGCGCTTTCTCGAGCGTGACGGTCGTGCCGTCCTCGTGCTCGTCGATCTCCATGGAGGAGACGAGCGACGCCATGAGCCGTAGGCCGAGCCCGCGGCCGTCCCGCTCGGATGGCGGAGCCCAGCTCCCGGTGTCCGAGACCGTCACGTGAACGCTGGAGTCGGCGAGCCACGCGCGTACGTCCACGAGCTGATCGGTGGGGTCGACGGCGTGCTCGATTGCGTTGGCGCACGCCTCCCAGGTCGCGAGGACGACGTCCTCGACCTCGGGTCGTCGGAGCTCGACCCCCCGTAGCCAGGCGCGCATCGCGTCGCGCACGAGATCCATCGATCTCACGTTCGCCGCGACGCGCAGCTCGAGCGGCCGTGGGGCGACCGGTAGGAGGCGCGCAGCGAGGAGGGCGATGTCGTCCCCACGCTCATCGGTGCCCACGACATGCTCGAGGATGTGCTCGAGCAGGCGGTCTGGATCCTTCGGTGCGTCGACCAGGGCGGTTCGAAGCGCCTCGAGCCCTTCGTCGATCGAGCGGCCGCGTCGCTCGACGAGACCGTCCGTGTAGAGGACGACGACGCTGCCGGCCGGGAGTTCGAAGGTCTCCTGCCGGTAGCTCTTTCTGACCCCGGTCCCGAGCGGCAGCCCGCGTCCGTCCTCGAGGAGGTCGACGCGACCGTCGGGGTACGCGACGGCGGGAGGCGGATGGCCGGCCGACGCGAAGCGGCAGGTGCCGGTCTCGGGGTCGAGCGCGATGTATGCGAGTGTCGCGAAGGACGTGTCGAGGACCTCGTCGGCGAGTCGGTTGAGCCGCATGAGGACGGAGGACGGCTTCAGACGCTCGACGGAGAACGCGCGGATCGCATTCCGGAGTTGCGCCATGCTCGCGGCCGCCTGGACGCCCTTCCCCACGACGTCCCCCACGATGAGACCCAGCTTCCCGTCCGGCAGTTGGAGTGCGTCGAACCAGTCGCCACCGACGTCGAGTTGAGCACTACCGGGGAGGTAGCGAGCAGCGAGCTGGACCCCGTCGACGCGGGGGAGCGAGCTCGGCAGGACGCTGCGCTGGAGCGTCTCCGCGATCGTCTGTTCGGCTTCGTACTGGCTCGCCCGCTCGAGTGCCTGCCCACACTGCGAGACCATCGACTGCAGCCAGGCACGCTCCTCGTCGGTGAACGTCCGTCGTGAGTGGAGCGAGAGGTGCAGCGCGCCGCGCACGCCGCCCCGGGTCGTGAGCGGCACGGCGATCCAGCCCTTCGCTGCGGGCTCGTTCGCGTCGGCGAAGTCCGAGAGCTCGTCGCTCGACAGCGCCCAGACGGCCTCTCCGGAGCTCACTGCTCGCGCGAACGGGGCGTTCGCGTCGAGGTCGAGGGCACGCCAGGCCGCCAGCTCCTCGTCGCCGTACCCCGCGCTCGTGACGAGCTCGACGGCGCGCGATCCCGCAGGCCCGGTGAGGACGACGAAGCCGGCCTCCGCCCCGACCGAGTCGAGCGCTTTCTCCAGGCACGTTGTGCTCACGTCGAGCGTCGTCGACGCGACAGAGAGTTCGGCGGTCACCTCCTGCAGGCGTCGCGTCGCGTCGGCCCTGCGGGCCGCTTCCGCCTCGGCTCGGCGTCGTTCGGCCTGCTCGAGTGCGAGAGCCGCCTGGTCGGCGAAGCGACGGACGACGGCGGTCGTCGCCTGATCGGGCTCGGACACGACCGCCTGCCACGAGATCGACAGGACGAGCTCGCTGGCGCCCGAGATGAGGACCGGCGCCCGCAGGGACGAGCGGATCCCGAGCTGTCGCACGAACTCGTTGCCCGCGCCGTACGTCGACTCGAGGACGTCGGGCACGAAGGACGTCGTAAGGCCCTCGATCGCCTGTCGAAGACGGGGGAAGTCCGCGAGCTGAAGGTGGGCTTCCAGCAGCTGAGGGTGTGGCGGGTCGATCGCGAGCAGCTCGAGCGTTTCCTCGTGGATGCGCCACAGCACGGCGTAGTCGGCGCCGAACGTCGACCGTGCCTCGCTGCAGATGACCCGCACGACGTCGTCCGTGTCCTCGGCGAGGAAGCGCGGTGCGACCTCGAGGATCCGATCGAGCGCCAGGCGCGACTCCTGCTCGGACTCGTACAACCGCGCGCGCTCGAGCGTCTGCGCGGCGAGGTCGACGACGATGCGCCCGAGCGCGACGGTGTCCGCATCGAGGGGCGTGTCCCGCTCGAAGAGGAACTCGACCGAGCCGATCACGCCTCCCTCCGCGCGAAGGGGCAACGCGAGCGCACCCTCCACGAGGGCAGGCAGATTCGCATCGCTCTCCGGATACGCTCGCTCGAGGTCGGCTCGACTCTCTGCGATCGCCATCGAGCCGGTTCGAGCAGCCTCCGTGATCGGCATCTCCGCCTGCAACTGCAGCCTGGCCCCGTCTGGCCGGGCTTCGGCGCCGAGCCCTGTCGGATCGACGATCGCCAGCTCGTCGCCGTCGACGAGCCCGAGCGCGACGCCACTCGCGGAGAGGATCCGCCCCGAGTGGAGCGAGACCGCGCGCGCCACGTCCGAGGAGGAGAGCGCCCCGGTGAGGGCGATCATCAGCTCTTGGAGCGACTCGATCTCGCGAATGTCCGACCTGGCGCTGTCCGCGGCGACGGCGCTGCGCTCCTCGCGGACACGGATGACGCCGCCGATCCACGCGATGAGTACCGCGAACGCGAGGTTGACCGACCAGCGCACCATGCCGTCGCTCTCGCCGAAGCCGAGCGCGCCGCGCGGCTCTTCGAGAACGAACAGCGCGGACGTCCAGCACAGGACGATCGCGAGTGCCGAGGGGCCGAAGCCTCCGTACCACGACGTGATGGCGGCGGCGCCGATGAGCGGGGCGTACAGCGGCTGCTCGCTGGCGGGCGACTCGACGATGACCGTCGCGATGGCGATACCCGCAGCCGAAGAGACGACCGCCACGAGGTAGCGGACGAGCGCCGATTTCGGTGCACGGATGGGCGCCTGCGGGCGCCTCGTGTTCTCCTCTCGCGAGGTCACGTGGTCACGTCTGCGTCCGCTCCGCTCCCAGTCTCGCACGCGAGCGGCGCGGACAGACGTCGCTCAGGCGAGGAAATACGCGAGTGCCGCCAGGGCCACTGCCACGAGAACGAGGCACGCGATCACGACGACGACGGTGCCCAGGGCGAGGAACGGCGTCGCCTCGCTCTGCCCCGAGGCGAGCTCCTGCTCCGCGTCCCGTGACTCGTCGGCCATGTGGGAGCTGATACCCGCGTCGTCGCCTCCGATAACCGGTTTCGAGTCCTGCCCCGCGGGTACGTGGCGAACGAACGCGGATCCCCGAGAGGAGGAGACATGCAGAACGTGACGATGCTGGACATCTGGACCTATCGCGACCGGTCCGACCTCGGCTCGAACGTCGTGGATACGCACGCCGATATCTCGGGCTTCGGGGTCGAAGCGGTCGACGGCTCGATCGGCAAGCTCGACGAGGCGACGTACGACGTCGGCCGCAGCTACATCGTCGTCGACACCGGCCCGTGGATCTTCGGTAAGAAGGTCATGCTCCCGGCCGGAGTGGTGCGCGGGATCGACGAGACCGAGGAGAAGGTCTTCGTGAACCGCACGAAGGAGCAGATCAAGAACGCTCCCGAGTACGACGACTCGCTCGTCGCGGACGACACGTACCGGCAGGGCCTCGGGTCCTACTACGGGCCCGGTGGATCCGGCTACCGCGACTGGGACGACTCGCTGTAGCCGCCGCGCCGAGAGGCGCGTACGCCTTCGGAGGCCGGGCATCGCCACCGCACACCCGGCCTCCGAGGCACTTCTCTCGAATCGCTACACGTGCACGGGGCGCAGCACGGTCCGGCGTTCCACGATGCCGAGGCCCTCGCCCAGCGTGAAGAACGCGCGGGCGAACGGCGACTGCTTCGTCCGCGCCTCGACGTCGTTCCAGTCGACCTGCTCGCGCAGCGACCGCGCTACCTCGAGGATGGCGCGGTAGTCGGGCTCCTGCTCGGTGATCGCGAGCAGCTTCGTCACGAGGACGTCGTCGATGGATGCGACCAGGAGCCTTTGCGCGTTCACCTCCATCGGCGTCGCGCGCGCGAAGTGGTCGTCCTCGATCGGCCCGCCCGCCGGGCGGAAGATGAGGTCGACGAGGTTGTGCCCGTCCCATGCCTTGTACAGCCAGTCCTCCGGAGGCCGGTCCTCCCGGAAGCCGGCATGCACGAGGATCTCGAGCGCGCGCGCCGCATCCACTTCGCGGAGGTAGAAGTCGACGTCATGGTCCGTCGGCGGTCCTCCGCGCGCCCAGATCGCGAGCCCGCCGCCGAGCATGAACTCGATCTCGGCCTCACGCAGCGCGGCGGAAGCGCGTTTCATCGTGCTCAGCAGACCGTTGAAGTTCTCTGGTGGTGCGGAAGGCATGGCGCGAGCGGGTTACCCGCTTTCGGGGTTCGCGGAAACCGCTGGACGGGTATCCAGGGCAGGTGACGGCCACGATTCGCATCGCGGCCGCGGGCGACGTGCACGCGGCCGAGCCGCTTCGCGAGCGCCTGACGAAGGCATTCCACTCGGCCGCCGCGGAGTGCGATCTGGTGCTGTTGGCCGGTGACCTGACGACGCACGGTCTCCCCGAGCAGGCGGCCGTGCTCGCGGACGCGTGCGACGAACTCCCGGTGCCCGTGGTCGCCGTCCTCGGGAACCACGACCACCACTCGGGGCAGGCAGCAGCGGTCACCGCGGAGCTCGAACGGGGTGGAGTGCTCGTCCTCGACCGTGGGCACACGATTCTCGAGGTGGGCGAGGTCGAGGTCGGCGTCGTCGGCACGAAGGGGTTCGTGGGAGGGTTCCCGGGCGCCGAGATACCCGACTTCGGCGAGCCGCTTCTCCGGGAGATCTACCGGGAAACGTCGTCCGAGGTGGATGCACTCGAGTCCGGCCTCGAAGCCGTCGCCGGCTGCCACAAGCGGATCGTCCTCCTCCACTACGCTCCGATCGTCGACACGATCGTCGGCGAGCCGGAGGCGATCTGGGCCTTCCTCGGATCGGGGAGGCTCGCGGGCCCGATCGGGATGCATCGGCCCGAGCTCGTCGTCCACGGACACGCGCACCACGGCATCGCCACCGGGGCCATCGGCACGGTTCCCGTGCACAACGTCGCCGTGCACGTGACGGGTCAGGACTTCGTCGTTTTCACCGTTTGATCCCGCCGTGCTGTTCGCCCCGATCCCTGTCGCCGCCTAGCGCTCGCGACCGCGAGAGCGGGCTTCTCCGCTTCACTCGGCCCTGGCCCTCGAGGTCGGGAGCCGAGCATTAGCGGTAGGGGAGAAGGTCGGGACGAAGATTCGCCTGATCAGGCTTCCCCGACCTGGACGTGCCATCGATGCGGTCAGGCCGGTCGGTCTGTTGCGCGCGGAGGCTCGCTTGACGTCCCCCAGGCGCGACTGCCCTGGCCGACGGTGCGGTACAGCTGCCAGGTCTGTCGCACCTGGTCGTAGTCGAGGAAACGCGCAACATCCGCGAGGCCGCTGTGGTCGAACGTCCGTCGCGCGATCTCGCGCTCGAACTTCCGTTGCGTCCTGTCGCCGTCGCCCACGACGAACGCCTCCGTAATGGGAAAGTCGATCATCACGTCGTTGAATCGCAGCAGGCCTGAGTAGACGCTCGTCGAGTGCTCAATCTCGAAGAACCGGAACGAGTGCCCCGTCCCCCGGCGAAACCAGATGACGTCGATGTTGCGCATCGTCGCCCGCGTTCGTTCGTTAGCGACCACGGTAGGTCGGACAGACAGCCCTCGCCGAGCGGCCCGCCCTCCCACAGAACACCGCGGTCCGCGACCCAGACGTCGAACCCCTCGGCTCTGCCGATGTCCCGGAGCTTGCCTTGGATCTCCGTGTGCGTGCGCGACTCGGT
>DASTWH010000204.1:0-10294 GCA_035758735.1 Gaiellaceae bacterium | reverse complement strand
GTACGAGGGGTCGGTGAGGACCTCCTGGTACCCGGTCATGCCGGTCGTGAAGACCGCTTCGCCGAAGGCGACGCCGTCGGCGGCGACCGAGTTGCCATGGAAGACGGTGCCGTCTTCGAGCACCAGATAGCCCGTTGTCATTCCCCGAACACCAGCCGTCCGTCGGCGATCGTCTTCACGACTCTCCCTCGCAGCGTCTCGCCGAGGAGCCACGAGTTCGCGGACAGCGAGCGGAAGCCGTCTTCCGTCACCGTCCACTCGGCGTCGAGGTCGAGGGCCACGAGGTTGGCTCGCGCGCCCACCTCGATCCGCGGCTCCTCGAAGCCGAATGCCCGGGCCGGCCCTGCCGACATCCGCTCGAGCAGAGTCTCGAGGGAGACGACACCGGGCACCACGAGGTGCGTGTGGAGCGCCGCGAAGGCGGTCTCGAGGCCGGTGACGCCGAAGGGCGCCTCCTCGAACGGGACCTCCTTCTCGTGTCGAGCGTGCGGCGCGTGGTCGGTCGCGACGCACGAGACCGCGCCGCGCCTGAGCGCGTCGCGAAGCGCCTCGCGGTCGTCGGCAGACCTCAACGGCGGGTTCATCTTCGTGTTCGGGTCGAGCGACCGCACCGCGTCGTCGGTGAGGACGAGATGGTGCGGGGTTACCTCTCCGGTCGCGTGCGCCCCGCGCGCGAGGGCGGCGTCGAGCGCCGCGACCGACTCGCGGGCGGAGAGGTGCATGAGGTGGATCCGCCTGCCCTCCGCCGCCGCCAGCGAGAGGTCGCGCTCGACCATGACGCTCTCCGCGGTCGAGGGGTACGGGCCGATCCCCAGCTCCGCCGCGACGACGCCGTCGTGGGCGTGGCCACCGCGAGAGAGGGACGGCTCCTCGCAATGGAGTGCGAGCCGCAGGTCGGTGAGCCCGCTGTACTGCAGCGCGCGGCGCATGAGGCCGGCGGACACGACGGGCCGTCCGTCATCGGTGAACGCCGCAGCTCCTGCCGCGGCCAGCTCCGCCATCTCCGTCAGCTCCTCGCCGGCCTGGCCCTTGCTGATCGCGGCCATGAAGCCCGTCGGAACGACTGCCTCGTCACGGGCGCGTTCGACGAGTGCGCCGAGCACCGATGCCGAGTCGACGACGGGATCCGTGTTCGGCATGCCGAGGATCGCGCAGTAGCCACCTGCTGCAGCCGCCTCGGTTCCGGAGCGGATGGTCTCCTCGTCCTCGCGACCCGGCGTGCGCAGATGGACATGCGGGTCGACGAACGCAGGGGCGACCACGGTGCGAGCCACCTCTGCGGGCTCGATCCGCGCGATCACGCCCTCCTCGACCGTGATCCGGAGCGACTCGTCGATGCCCTGGGCGGGCGCGACGACGCGCCCCTCGAGGGTCAGCGAGTCCGAGCGACCGTTGCGCGCGACGAGCGTCACGCGATCGCCGCCCGCTCGCGCGCCTCGACCGGCCCGACCGTGAGCACGTCGTAGAGCACGGCCATGCGAACGACGAGCCCGGCCCGGACCTGGTCGGTCACGAGCGCCTGTGCGGAATCGGCCACTCGAGGGTCGATCTCGACGCCGCGGTTCATCGGGCCGGGATGCATGACCACCTGTCCCGGCCGGACACGCGCAGGCGTGATCCCGTACAGCGCCGTGTACTCGCGGAGTGACGGGACGAACGCCTCCCCCATCCGCTCGCGCTGCATGCGAAGGACGTAGACGACGTCGGCGTCACCGGTCGCCGAGATGTCGTGCGACACCTCACACCCAAGCCCCTCCATCCCGCGTGGGACCAGCGTCGGCGGCCCCACGAGGACCGTCTCGGCGCCGACGAGGGCGAGCGCCTGAACGAGCGAGCGTGCAACGCGCGAGTGGAGAACGTCGCCGACGATCGCAACGCGAACGCCGTCCAGGCGACCGATCGCCTCTCTGATCGTGTACAGATCGAGGAGCGCCTGCGTCGGGTGCTGGTGCTTGCCGTCGCCGGCGTTCACGACGTGCGCGTCGGTCAGGCGGGCGACGAGCTGCGGCGCACCGATCGACGGATGGCGCACGACGATCACGTCGGGGTCGTACGCCGCGAGCGTCAGCGCCGTGTCCTTGAGCGACTCGCCCTTGTCGACGGAGGAGCCGGTGGACCGGATGGACATCGTGTCGGCCGAGAGCCGCTTCGCGGCGAGCTCGAAGCTCGCCAGCGTTCGGGTCGACGACTCGTAGAAGAGGTTCACCACGGTGCGACCGCGCAGCGTCGGCAGCTTCTTCATCTCCCTGTCGAGCGACGCGGCGAGCGACGATGCCGTGTCCAGCATGCGCTCCACGTCGTCGCGCACGAGGTCGGCGACGGAGAGCAGGTGCCGACGTGGAGCAACCGAGGCGCGCGGATCAGACATGGCCCGTGTCCTCCCGCTCGGCGACGAGGAACACACCGTCTCGCTCGTCGATCTCGACGAGCTCCACCTGGATGCGCTCGTCTCGCCCCGTCGGAAGGTTCTTGCCGACGTAGTCGGGGCGGATCGGCAGCTCGCGGTGACCGCGATCGACGAGCACGGCGAGTTGAACGCCGGCGGGCCGACCGAACTCGAGAAGCGCGTCGATCGCCGCCCGGATCGTTCTGCCCGTGTACAGGACGTCGTCCACGAGCACCACGGTCATTCCCTCGATCGGGAACGAGATGTTCGTGGAGCGGACGACCGGTTGGCGACCTGGGGCACGTCCGCCATCTCGCACGTGGACGTCGTCGCGGTGGAACGTGATGTCGAGCGCGCCGACGGGAACCGACTGTCCGCTTCGCTCCTCGACGAGGCGACGAAGGCGCGAGGCGAGCGGCGCCCCTCTCGACTGGATGCCGACGAGGGCGACGCTCTCGAGCTCGTCCGTGCGCTCGATGATCTCGTGCGCGATTCGTGAGAGGGCCTTCGCGATCGCATCGCCGTCGAGGAGGAGCCTCGCGGTGGCGTCGGCGGGGACGTGCGTCGTCAAAGCAACTCCTTTTCGGCCTCGCTGGACCGGGTTAAAGGATTGGCTCGGCGAGTGTACCGCCCGCGTCCGCGGACGTCCGGCCCGTGCGCGCCCCCGAGCGCACGTGCTCGGGCTCGCCGCGTTCCGGGAACGGGATCGTCACGAGGTCGAAGTCGCGTGGGACGACCGTCGCCGGAAAGAGCTGCGTCGCCTCGTCGACGACCTGGTGCGCGAAGTAGCGAGTGGACACGTGCGTGAGAGCGAGCAGCTTGACTCCCGCCTCCTGCGCGACGAGAGCCGCCTCGCCCGCCGTCGAGTGCGAGGTCTCGCGCGCCCGTTCCCGCTCGTCCGCGAGGAACGTCGCCTCGTGCACGAGGAGATCGGCGCCGGTCGCCGCCTCGACGACGGTGGCAGCCGGGGCCGTATCGCCCGAGAGCACGAGCTTCCGCCCGCCTCGTGGGGGGCCGAGAACGTTGGTGGGGTCGACCACCCGCCCGTCGCCCAGCGTCACGCTCTCTCCTCGCTGGAGCACGCCGCGCTCGCGACCCGGCGGGACGCCGAGCCGGTCGGCGACCTCCACGTCGAAGCGGCCGGGACGTTCAGCCTCCACGACCGCGTAGCCGACGGCGGTGACCCTGTGGTCGACGGCGAACGCGCTGATCTCGTAGCCGTCGCGCTCGAGGCGGTCGCCCGGCGCGAGCTCGACCGTGTTCACGGGATACGTGAGACGCCCGAACACCCGACGAAGCGTCCGCATGAGCTCGCCGAGACCGGTGGGGCCGTAGATCGTGAGCGGTACGTCGCGGCCGCGTAGCGCGAACGTCTTGAGCATGCCCGGCAGCCCGAGGTAGTGATCGGCGTGGTAGTGCGTGAAGAAGATCTCCTCGAGGTCGACGAGGCCGACGTCGCTCCGGAGAAGCTGGCGCTGCGTCCCTTCCGCGCAGTCGAACAGGAGTCGCTCGCCGCCGCGACGGACGAGCGTTGCGGGGAGCGCGCGCCGGGCCGTGGGCATGGATCCCGACGTCCCGAGGAAGACGACGTCGAGGTCCACGGCGGCCGATTGTACTGGGGGACTCAAAGTCCACCTTGTGCGCGCCGATACAGGTCGCATGCGGCGACTCCGGGTTTTCCGGCCGTCTGGCGTCGGGCGTCCTCTGACGCTGCTCCGGACGTTCCTCGTCGCCTCCGCGATCATCCTCGCGCTCGGCGCGATCGTTCTCTCGTCCCGGCTGTCGAGCCATTTGCGGGCCGCCGCGCTCGCCGACAACGCCCGCGACACCGCCGCCTATGCGGATG
Organism: Gaiellaceae bacterium; assembly: GCA_035758735.1. Classification (GTDB taxonomy): domain Bacteria; phylum Actinomycetota; class Thermoleophilia; order Gaiellales; family Gaiellaceae; genus GMQP-bins7. The sequence continues at coordinate 6,062 of DASTWH010000204.1, read as the reverse complement.
CCGTGCTCGCGCCGGCAGTCGTCCGCAAGAATGCCGTCGTCGTCGCGCCGCGCACGCGGCGTCGCATCGCCCGCACGATCCGGCTCCCGGAGGAAGTGCTCGGCCTGAACGTCTACGCACGAAACGGCCGACTCGCGTTCTCGACGACGCGCCCCGACCGCGTCGGTCGCCGGCGCGCGAGCCCCGACCTGAAGGCAGTGATCGAAGCCGACGAGGCGAGCGCAAGTCTCGTCGATCCGATGGGGCCGACCTCGAGGGTCGTCCGCATCTGGGTCCCACTGCATAGCGCGCGCGGGCTTCCGGTCGGCGCCGCAGAAGTCACGCTCGACGGCTCCGTCGTCACGGAGAGCATTTCCAATGCGAGGTGGACGATCTGGTACGCCGTCGGGATCGTGTTCGGGCTCCTCTGGCTCGCGCTCGCGCTTCTCGTGAGCGGCGCGTCCGTGCGCATGCGCGCTCAGAACGAGGACCTCGAAGCGACGTCGCACGACCTCGTCGAGTTCTCACGCGAACTCGAGGCGACGCTGCTCGAGACGATCGAGACCCTGAACGCGGCCGTCGAGGCCCGCGACCCGTACACGGCCGGCCACTCCCAGCGAGTCCGCCGCGTCTCGCTGGCGATCGGCCGCGAGCTCAGGCTCTCGGCGAAGAAGATGGGCGCGCTGGGCACCGCCGCCCTCTTCCACGACATCGGGAAGATCGGAATGCCCGATTCCATCCTCACGAAGCCCGGGCGCCTGGATCGCGCCGAGCAGCTGCTCATGCGCGAGCACGCCGTGCGCGGCGCCGAGATCGTCGGCCGCATCTCGTCACTCCAGGACTCCGTGCCGGCGATCCGCCACCACCACGAGCGGTGGGACGGGCTCGGCTACCCCGACCGGCTAAGCGGCAAGGACATCCCGATCGAGGCCGCGATCATCGCAATCGCCGACGCCTGGGACGCGATGACGACGGACCGTCCCTACGCGGTCGCGCTCGGCATGGAGGAGGCGATGCTCCAGATCCATGCCGGACGCGCCAAGCAGTTCAATCCCGTCGTGGTCGACGCGTTCGCCGCCGTGGCGCACCGCCGACCGGACGAGGTGATGCCGCCGGAGAGACCGGCCCCGTCAGCCGTTGCCGTCTGACGGAAACGCGAGATCCGTGTAGACCATCTCGCCCTTGAACTTCCGAGCCGCTGGATCCCATGGGAAGAAGATCGCGTTCTTCCACTCGAGCCGATCGCCCGTGGGCTCGTGCTCGAGCCACGGTCCCTTATGCGTCGCGGTGACCCGCGCTTCCTCGCAGACGCCCTGCGGACCGATGACGATGTACTCGAGGTGGAAGTGGATGTCCGGGAAGGCCGTGAGCAGCTCCGTGTAGAAGCGCGCAGCGCCGTCGTGACCCTCCCACCTGGCCCCCGTTCCCATCACCTCGTAGACGCAGTCCTCGGTGAGCGTTGCGATCAGGCCCGGCAGGTTCCTGTTGTCCTCCGCGATCGAATGCGCCTTCCACAGCTCACGGATCTCCGCGTACTCGTCCACGTCGACCGGGCGTCGGAGGAGCTCGAGGATCCGCTCGGAGGCCATGCGCGGTTCATATCACCGCTGGAGCGCTAGGGAACGACGAGGCGCTGGCCCGGCACGATCGTGGAGCCGGCCAGATCGTTCGCCTCCTGCAACCTCCACACGCCCGAGCGTGGGTCTCCCCCATACTGCGCGGCCGCGATCGTCCACAGCGTCTCCCCCGCTTGCACCGTGTGATGCCGCGGCTTTCCGCTTGCTCCCGTGTCGCGCGCCAGGACGGCCCAGACGAGGACGGCAACGAGGACCACGACGACGATTCGACCGAACATGTGTTCGCACTATGGCACGAACACGTGTTCGATGTCAAGGGCGTTACGGCTGCACGACGCCGAGTCCGAGCACGCGGGTTCGGCGAGCCCGGTTCGAGTCGGCCGAGAACTCGACGGCGACCTCGACCCAGCCGGTCGTCCCCGCGGGAGCGCGAACCGCGACGTCGAGTGGCCGTCGGCCCACGAGGGAGACCGCACGGCAGCGAGTGAGCGTCGAGGTGAGCGTGCGAAGGCACACCCTTGCGCGCGCGTCCTCCCCGGCCGCGACTCGAGCAATCACCTCCGGCCCAGCCTCGCCGACGGCGACGTTCGCCCCGATCACCTCCGCCCCCGGTGCCCAGACGCGTGCGGCGCTCCCGCACCCGGCGGGAATCGCGGTCATGACGGCCGCAGCCGAAGGCCGCGCCGTCCCGTCTGCGCGCTCGAGCCCGGCCTGGAAGCCAGTCCGCAAGCCGTCGTCCCGGAACCCGAAGAAGCTCACGGACGCGACATCGGAGTCGCACGCTGCGTCACGGACGAGCTTGCCGTAGATCGTCGCCTGCGTCGCCTCGTCCGTCACCGGCACGTTCTCGAGCCCCTGGTAGCCGACGCGGCCTCGCGTGTTCACCTGCCAGCCGACCTCATCGAGATGGAGCGCCAGCCCGTCGAGCGTCGTCGGCTGTGCCGTCCCGTCGAATGCGTCCCACAGCGCCTGCTTGATCCGGTCGAGATTCGCGAAGCCCGCGTTCGGCCACTGGTAGCCGCGCTCGAGCGGATCCGTGGCCTCGTTCGGGTAGGGGTGGAAGCTGAATCCGTCCATCAGCGGCCTCGTGCGACCGCTCCGGCGGTACCAGGCTCCGAGCGACCTCAGGAACCGGACGGGAGATGTCGAGATGTTGTTCCGCGCGGTCGGCCGGTCGTTCCCGCGAGGCGAGAGCCCGACACCGATCACGGAGATGGTGGGATCGACCCCCTTCAGCGTGTCGTACGCGGCCGCGAGGTACGGCCCGAAGCGTGACGCCGAGACGTTCGCTCCTGCTGCGTCGAACTGCGGGCGCCAGAAGGCAGGCTGGTTCGGCTCGTTGCCGATCACGAACTGCCGAATCTGCGGGTAGATCGACGCCAGGACACCGACGTAGGACGCGAACAGCGAGGGCGAGCCCATGCCTGCCTCGATCTCGCGCGGCGGGTAGGGATAGACGGCGAGGACGACCTTGAGACCGGCTTCGGTCGCGCTCGCGATCGCACGGTCGAGGAGAGGCTTGTCCTGGACGGTCAGCGCGTCGCTCGGAACGAAGCGGACGCCGATGACCGTCTGGCGCAGGCCGAGCGCGGCCATCCGCCCGTACAGCGCCGCGCCGCCGTCCGCCTCGAACTTCGCCGAGTCGTCGTTCGCGCCGACGTCGGCGGCAGCGGCGACCGTCGCCCCCGTGAGGAGCGCCGTGACGAGAACCGATGCGAGAGCCAGGTACCGCATCCCAATCCACCGAGCGGACTCCCCACGGCCCGCAGCGGCTTGGCAGCCTAGAGCCGGGCGAGGAGCGCGTCAAGCAGATGCTGGGCGCCGAAGCGGACGGGGTCGTCGGCCGGAAGGCCCGTCTCCTCGGCGACCTCGGCGATCGCCGCCCGCGCGTCCTCGTCACTCGCGATTGCGGACGTGTTCACCGCGATGCAGGCGACCTTCGCCTTTCGCGCCGGCAGCGAGATGCGCTCGTGCAGCTCGACGAGCTCGGTCAGGGGCGGGATCGGGTGTCCCGGCGAGCCCTCGATCTCGGTCGCACCCGCAGCGTGGCACAGCACGAATACGTGCGGGACGCTGCCGTGCACGAGACCGAGGGTGACGCCCGAGTAGAGCGGATGCACGAGCGAGCCCTGCCCTTCGACGAAGAGCAGCGTGCCGCCGCGTCGGGCGCCCTCGACCACGAGCCACTCTGCGGCGCCGGCGAGGAAGTCGGACACGACGGCGTCCACCGCGATCCCCCACCCTGCGATCGCGATCCCGGTCTGCCCCGTCGGGACGAACACCGAGTCGTGGCCACGGTTCCGGGCCTCCAGGTCGAGCTCCACCGCGACGGTCTTCTTCCCGATCGCGCAGTCGGACCCGACCGTGAGGACGATGTTCGCGTCGACCTCGAGATTCGCGCCCGTCGGAACGTTGAGCCCCTCCGGAGACTTGCGGAGATCGCGCAGCTCCACGTCGTGCATCCGCGCGAGCTCGGTGAGCTCGGCGTCCTCCGAGACGAACTCGTGCAGGCCGCTCTCGACGTCGAGGCCTGCGGCGATCGACGCCTTGAGCAGGTCGCGCCACGCCGGCGGGAACCGCCCACCCTGCGTCGCCACGCCGACGACCGCAACCGTCGGGGCGTACGGAAGGGCATCCTCGACCCTCCCCACGATCGGAATGCCCTCGTGGGCCTCGCCGGAGCGCTTCGAATCGAGGATCGCGACGACCGGGTCGGGCCCGTAGCGAATGATCCCGCGCATCGTCTTGCCGTAGTGAGGATCGTGCGAGAAACCCTCGCCGAGGATGAGGATCCGCCGCTCCGCCATTCCGAGGACTCTAGAGGCGGCCCGCGGCGCCGAGAACGTCGAGCGCCTGCTCCGTCAGCACCTCGTTCGCGACCTCGCCCCAGTCGACGACCTCCACGTTGCTCCCCTTCGATCCGGGTGCCTTCCACCACTTGCCGTCGACGCGCCACGCGCCGTCAGGCTGCCGCTTCGACGCGAGAAGGTCGAGCGCGTCGGCGGCGCGTGGATCGTCGAGACGGCCGCACGCGTGCACGGTCCGAAGTCCCGGGAGCAAGCCGTAATGCCAGTACGCCGGAAAGCGGAGCGCCGGAAGCTGGTGGTGCGCGAGCTCTCCCGTGCGGTGCGAGTGAATGACGCGGTGGACGAGCAGGAACTCCGCGCCCCGCTCGACCGCGTCGGGTGCGCCGTACGCCGCGAGCCCGAGGATCGGTCCCCACGTCTCGTTGAAGGACGAGTGCGTCACGTGCGGCTTGCGGTCGCAGTTCCAGCCGCCGTCGGGCCATTGCGTGTCCACGAGCGACTCGGCGAGCGTGTCGAGCCGAGGATCGCCGCGCAGTCCGATGGCCAGGCAGCAGCGCAGGACCTGGCCCTCCTGCGAGGCGCAGCGGCGCACGCGACCGTCGATGCGTCGCCGGTGGATCTCGGCGAGCCGCCTGGGGCTCGACGCCCATCGGAGCGCGGTCTCGGCGGCCGCGACCGCCCCGGGATGCCCCTCGGGGACGCCGAGGTCGACGAGGGAGATCAGACGCCAGAAGGCACCTCCCCACTTCGAGTAGGCCTGGACGCCGCGATCCTGGGAGAGGCCGGTGACGACGTCGCTACGCACGCGCGGCGACGCCGAGGCCCGGCTCGAGCGAGGGAGCCTGGATCCCGTCGACGAGCTCGACCCCCGGCCACGGGTCCTCGCGGAGGAGGACGTTGCCGTCGAGGTCGACGTGATCGCAGAGCGGCGCGACACAGCAGCCCGCCGCGATGCCGAGCCCGGACTCGAGCATGCAGCCGAGCATCACGCCCATTCGCAGCGAACGCGCTGCATGCACCATCCGGATCGCCTCCCGGATCCCGCCCGACTTGGCGAGCTTGATGTTGATGCCGTGCGCGATCTCCGAGCACGGCTCGACATCGGCGAGCGTGTGGCAGTCCTCGTCGACGTAGATGGGGATCGGCGACCGGGCCCTCAGCTCACGACCCGCGTCGTCTCCGGCCCTCAGCGGTTGCTCGCAGTACTCCACCCCGATCTCCGCGATCTGGGGAAGCGCATCGAGCGCCTCGTCGAGCGTCCACGCCTCGTTCACGTCGACCATGAGCGGGACGTCGGTGGCGCCGCTCACGGCGCGCACGCGCTCCACGTCGAGACCGTCGCCGCCTCCGAGCTTGAGTTTGAGACGCCGAAACGTGCCTGCCGCCTTCTCTGCCCGTTGAGCCATGTCGTCCGGATCACCGAGCCACACCGTCCACGAGGTCGGCGGCCCGGTACGCGGGAACCCGAGGAGTCGGAACGCGGGTATCCCGAGCAGCTTTCCCTGCACGTCGTGGAGCGCAGCGTCGAGCGCCGACTTGGCGGCCTGCTCGCCCGCGATCGAGGACAGCCGCTCGCCGATGTCCTCGAGCGCGAAGGGATCCTGGCCGACGAGCGGCCCGTGGTCGTCGACGAACCGGATCGCGGACTCCGCCGACTCGCCGTAGCGGTCCACCGGTGCCGCTTCGCCGTGGCCGGTCA
>DASTWH010000181.1:0-4877 GCA_035758735.1 Gaiellaceae bacterium | reverse complement strand
CGCGGCGAGGGCCTCGACCTTCTCCTCCTCGCTCAGTCCTGCGAGGACGGCATCGCCGCGTTCGAGCGGGTACTCGACCTGGGCGAGGTGCTCGACGAGGCGCGTCCGCCCTTCGAACAGGTCGGCGAGCTCGTCGACGCTCAGCTTCCTCGGTAACTCGCGCATCCGTACGGCGAAACGAGCAAGGGCACGTGGTAATGCCCGTCCTCGAGCTCGATCTCGAGCTCGACGCGTGTGAAGAACGGCGAAGGTGGCCAGAAGACGAGGGCGTAACGCCCGGGCGCGAGGCCTGCCGCGAGCTCGGTGATCCGTCCGTCCGCGTCGGTCTCGCCCGACTGCATGACGTCCCTCTCGCGGACGAGCTCGACGCGAACGCCTACGGCGGGTCGTCCGGAGCTCGTGTCGAGCACGTGGGTCGAGACGGACGCGCTCATCGGCTGATCCAGTGCCGATGAGCGGGGAGGGGTGTGGGGAACCGGGAGGTGCCCCACGATCTCGCGAAGAAGGGGGCACGCGGGGGAAACATGGTTTCCCCCGCGAACGCGCGCCGGACGCGAGCGTTGCTCATGCCGCGAATCTTCGCGCTTGGACCCGATGGGCACGCGCGATCTCGGACTCATCGGCCCCGACGAGTGCGCCTCCGCGGACGACGTCCTCGCCTTCGACGACGAGTCGGTCGACACGGTGCGGGGCGGAGAAGACGAGGCCCGCCACCAGATCGTCGGCACCGCCGAGCTCGAGCCCGTCGGTTCGCCAGGCCGCGAAGTCGGCGCGCTTCCCCGGCTCGAGCGAACCGAGGTCGTCGCGGCCGAGGGCGGCGGCTCCGCCACGCGTGCCGAGCGTGAGCGCCTCTCGCGCCGTCAGCGCCGTCGGCCCTCCGCGTCCACGGGCCAGGAGGAGCGCCTGCTTCACCTCGTGGAGCAGGTCGCCTCGCTCGTTCGAGGCCGAGCCGTCGACGCCGAGCCCGACGCGAATCCCGGCGTCGAGGTACTCGCGGACGGGAGCGACTCCTGCTCCGAGGCGGAGGTTCGACGTCGGGCAGTGCGCGACGCCCGTGTCGGAGTCCGCGAAGTCTGCGGTGTCGGCGGCCGACAGGTGCACGCAGTGCGCGCACCAGACGTCGGTCCCGAGCCAGCCCAGGTCCGTGAGGTACTCGACCGGCGTCGCGCCGTAGAGCTCCATGCAGTACGCCTCCTCCTCCATCGTCTCGGCGAGGTGCGTGTGCAGCGTCAGCCCTCGGCGGCGCGCGTACTCGGCCGACTCCGACATCAGCCGCTTCGTCACCGAGAACGGGGAGCACGGCGCCACGGCGATCTGGACGCGCGCGCCGGGACTGGACTCGTGGAGGTCGTCCACGAGTCGGTCCGTGTCCGCCAGCACCGCGTCGATGTCCTCGACGAGCTCGTCGGGCGGGAGCCCACCGTCCGAGACGCCGAGATCCATGGAGCCGCGCGAGGCGATGATCCGCACGCCGATCTCGCGTGCCGCCTGTACCTCCGCCTCGATCAGTCCTGTTCGTCCTCGCGGGAACACGTAGTGGTGGTCGAAGACGGTCGTGCAGCCGGAGAGGGCGAGCTCGGCGAGCCCGGTGCGCGCGGCCGCGTACTCCGCCTCCGCGTCGATGCCGGCCCAGACCGGGTAGAGCTCGCGAAGCCAGCCGAAGAGGTTCTCCTGCTGAGCGCGCGCCCGCGTGAGCGTCTGGTACAGGTGGTGGTGGGTGTTGACGAGCCCGGGCGTGACGACGGTGCCCGAGAGGTCGATCCGCTCCGCGGCGTCCGGCTCGTCTCCGGCTCCCACCGCCACGACGACGCCGTCCTCGACGAGGAGCCAGCCCGATGGGTGCTCGGTTCCCGCGTCGTCGCAGGTCACGAGCCAGCATCCCGAGAAGAGACGCCTCATACGCGGAGCGGGACGATCTCGAAGCGGTCGACGTCGACGAGCCCGCGGTCCGTGATCTTCAGGTGCGGGATGACCGACAGCCCGAGGAACGAGAGCGTGAGGAAGGGCGTCGCACCGGTCCAGCCGAGCCCGTGCGCGGCCTCGTTGCACGCGCGGCTCCGATCGATGACCTCGGCGAGGGGGGCATCGGCGAGGAGCCCGGCGATCGGGAGGGGGCACTCCGAGAGGACCTGGAGCCCGTCGACCGCGACGATCCCGCCACCGATCTCGACGAGCCGCTCGACCGCGAAGGCCATGTCCCGATCGGACATTCCGACGACGACGATGTTGTGCGCGTCGTGGGCGACCGTCGAAGCGAGCGCGCCGCGCTGGAGGCCCGAGCCGGAGACGAAGCCGAGCCCCACCCGTCCCGTCGCGAGGTGGCGCTCGACCACGGCGATCTTCGCGAGGTCGAGCTCGGCGCTCGCGACCGCACGTCCGTCGTCGACGGCGGGCTCGCGCTCGAGCGATTCGGTGACGACCTGGTCCTCGATCAGCCCGATCGCCCGGGCGGTCCCGCCGCTCCACGGGATCTCGAAGTCGACCGGCGAGATCGGCGCGACGCGGACCGACTGGCGCACCCACTCGGGAATCTCGACGCGCGGGACGTCCTCGATCGGCCGGCCGCGCTTCAGCACGGTCGTCGGCCTGAAGCTCACGAGGTCGGGGAGGACGAGCAGGTCTGCCGCGTAGCCGGGCGCGATTGCGCCGTGCCGGGAGAGGCCGTGCCAGACGGCAGGGTGATACGAGGCCATGAGCACGGCGTCCTCGGGCGCGATGCCCGCCGCGACCGCCTCGCGCACCATCCCGTTGATGTGGCCGGCGTCGGCGATGTCGTCCGGGTCGCGGTCGTCGGTGCAGAAGGCGATGTGCCACGGGCCGTACTCCTCGACGAGCGGCAGCAGCGCCCGCAGGTTCCGCGCCATCGAGGCCTCACGGATGAGCAGCCACATGCCCGCGCGCAGGCGCTCGCGTCCTTCCTCGACCGTCAGCGCCTCGTGGTCGGAGCGGATCCCCGCGGCCACGTACGCCTGCAGGTCCGCGCCGAGGACTCCGGGTGCGTGGCCGTCGACGTGGTCGGCGCCTTCGAGCCCGAGCTTCTCGAGCTCTCCCGGAGCGCCCGAGATGACGCCCGGGAAGTTCATCATCTCGGCCAGGCCGAGCACGCGTCTCCGCCGCATGAGCGACTCGAGGTCGCCAGGTGAGAGCGGACGCCGGGGCGACTCGAACGGCGACGCGGGGACGCACGAGGACGCCATGAAGTAGACGTCGAGCTGGAGGCCCGCGGTCGCGTCGAGCAGCCAGTGCACCCCGTCGACGCCGAGGACGTTCGCGATCTCGTGGGGATCAGCCACGACCGTTGTCGTCCCCAGCGGCAGCACGAGCCGCGCGAACTCGTCGACCATCAGCTTCGGGGTCTCGAGGTGCAGGTGGGCATCGATGAATCCCGGGACGACGTAGCTCCCGGTCGCATCGAGCGAGGCGTCTCCGTCGTACGTTCCGACGCCCGCGATCACCCCGTCGACGACGGCGACGTCGGCATCCAGCCACTCCCGCGTGAAGACCGAGAGGACCTTCCCGCCGCGGACGACGAAATCCGCCGGCTCGTCCCCCCGCGCGGCCGCGAGACGTCGTTGCAGCCCGTCCATCGCGGGCAGCGTAATCAGTCCGTCGCTGTTGTATGGTCGGCCGGTCAGTCGGCAGGCGGGACAGGAGGAGCAGATGAGAAGGAGCGTGATCGGAGCGGGGCTCGTGCTCGCGCTCCTCGCCGCGGGGCTCGTGCTCACGACGGCGGGGTCGGCGAAGCCCGAGCAGGCGCCCCTCAAGATCGCATGGATGTACCCCGGACCTCACAACGACGGAGGCTGGTCGCAGGCGCACGAGCGCGGCCGCCTGCTCGTCCAAAGGACGTTCGGGGACAAGGTCGAGACGACCTACAAGGAGAACATCTTCTCGAACGCGCAGGCGCCGCAGATCGTCGCGGGCCTCGCACGCGAGGGCTACACGATGATTTTCGGATGCACGTTCGGCATGTTCGAGAACGGCGTCAACGGGCAGCTCTACTCGAGGTACCCGGACATCAAGTTCGAGCAGGCGACCGGGCTCCAGATCAAGGAGAACCAGTCCGAGTACTTCGGGGCCGGCGAGGACACGATCTACCTCTCGGGCATGGCGGCCGGCGCCGCGAGCAAGAAGGGCCTGATCGGCTACATCGTGCCCTACGGCATTCCAGAGGTCGTGCGCCACATCAACGCCTTCACGCTCGGCGCGCAGGCGACGCATCCGGGCGCGCGGGTGAAGCTGATCTGGACGAACGCGTGGTTCTCGCCGCCGAAGGAGACCGCTGCCGCGCAGGCACTCATCGCGGCCGGCGTCGACGTCATCGGCCAGAACGTGGACAGCCCTGCGGCCGGCGTGGTCGCGGAGGCGAAGGGCATCCCGTGGGTCGGGTACGACGCCGACGCTCGCAAGTCGGCGCCGAAGCAGTGGCTCACCGCGGCGACGTACAACTGGGGCCCGTACTACGTGAAGCGCGTCCAGGCAGCGTTGAACGGCACGTGGAAGTCGGGCTTCTACTACGGCACGATCAAGGACGGATTCACAGGGCTCGCGCCGTACGGCCCGAAGGTGAAGGCGAAGACGAAGGCGCAGATCGCCGCGAAGCGGAAGGCGATCGTGTCGGGCAAGTTCAACGTCTTCCAGGGCCCGATCTACGACCAGTCCGGCAAGCTCAAGGTCAAGCCGGGCCAGAAGCTCAGGCTCATCAAGGACCTGTACACGATGCAGTGGCTCGTGAAGGGCGTGCTCGGCAAGGTCTCGTCGGTTCTTCCTCCGGGCTAGAGGGTGGGGGAGCCCACCCCCGCGAACGGTGGATCGCAGAGAGGCGCCGGTTCACCCGGCGCCTCTCTCGCACCTGCGGTGCGGATGCGCGGGATCAC
>DASTWH010000128.1:0-3076 GCA_035758735.1 Gaiellaceae bacterium | reverse complement strand
AGTCGAGGCTCGAGAGGAAGGCGTCGACCGGTATCAGCGGCAGCGACTCGAGCTTTGCACTGCCGCGTGCACCGAGCGCGATGGAGACCTTCGCGATCGTGAGATCGTCGGGTGCTTCGACGATGTTCACGAAGTCGTACTCGCCGAGAGCTGCCCACTGATGGAGCACCTTGGCGCCCATCTCCTCGACGTCGCGGTTCACCTCCGCCAGCCGCGCGGGATTCGCATGGAGTGTCTGGACGCCCTTCTCGGTGAGGGTCGTCAGCATCAGGTATGTCGGCATCTCACTCCTCTCGTCGTTCCTCGCGCGAGCGTAACCGAGCCTCCTGGTCGACGTAGAGGAGCGCGCTGCCGAGGAAGACGACGGGCGAGACGACGAGCGAGGCGAGCGCGGCTGCGATCATCCGTGTGTTGTCGGCGTACTCGCGCAGCACGAAGTAGAGGCTGAACTGCGAGATGATCACGACGAGAGCGAGCGTCGCGAGTCCTCCCAGGACGTGGACGAAGTCGACCCGCGCAAGCGCGAGGCCGCGACGGAACGCGGCCCTCACCGGAAGCCCTTCGACGAGGATCGCCGGGACCGCCAGCCCGAACAACGACAGCCAGACGAGACCCGGGAGGATGAAGATGGCGACGAGGAGCGGCACGGGCACGAAGATCGCGACCGCGACGAGATAGGCCAGCACTCCACGTCGCGTCCCGACGGGGACGCCGTTGACGAGCCCGATGGCCATGACGTAGCTGATCGAGATCAGGAATGCCGTCAGCGGGAGGCCGACGAGCCGGAGATCGTCCGACGAGCGCTGCCACACGAGGGCGTTCGCGGCGACGACCGGGATGCCGAGCGCGAGGCTCATCCAGAAGCGCGCGCCGTACGCGCGAATCGCCTCGCCGACGAGCTGGCCGACGGTTCGCTGCGCCGGAGGCAGAGGGGGCGGGAGCGGCCGCTCCTCGCGCTTCTGCCTCGCCGCCATCGGCGGGGAGGCTACTTCGCTGCGGCCTCGAGCACTCGCGGGACCGCCTCCGCGAGGGCTTCGAGCGCACGCCCGATACGCCAGCGCGAGCGATCGCCCTCCGCGAGCTCGTTCGAGATCGCACGGATCTCGACTGCGGGGACGCCCGCGAGCTCGCAGGCGCGCAGGACGCCGAAGCCCTCCATCGCCTCGACGCGAAGCCGATCGTCGCTGACGCCTCCGACCGCTCCACTCGTCCCGATCGGCAGCACGAGCGCGTCCGGAGCCGCTTCCCGCACCTTGGCCAGCAGCTCGGGATCGGGCTGCACGTGGTCGACGATCGGGATCTCGGCGGAGATGTCGATGTAGACGGCCTCGCTCCCGATCACGAGACCGCCGGGCGTGATCCCTCGGCCGCCGGCGATCCCAACGTGGACGACCGCGGATGGCGGGTTCGAGGCGATCTCTCGCGCGGTCGCCGCCGCGGCCTCGACCGGCCCGATCCCGCACACCAGGCCGGGCCGCTCGCAGAGCTCGATGTCCGTCGCGGCCACGAGCAGGACGTTGCCCATGTCCGGATCCTACGACCCGTCCGATTGCAGCCGGAAGACGGGATGGAGAGCCGCGTCGGCGAGCCACTCCTCCGGGGACGACTCCAGCGAGACGGCGAAGAACGGGTGCGTGACCCGACCGAGGCGGTAGTACGCCTGCAGCACCGGCACCGCCTGTTCCGGCGGCAGCTCCTCGACCGCGAGCCGCTCGCGGCGGCGGCCGCGTCTGAGCTCGACCCAGCCGGCCGCGCGCGCGTTCTTCACCCAGTTCCGGTCGCCGTACGGCGCGACGAGCCAGCGCTCCTCTCCGATCCGGACGATCGAGACCGGCGTCGACCAGAGCTTCCCGGACGCTCGGCCCCGAACGGTGAGGAGGTGCGTGCGCGGCCCGGTGAGGCCGAGCTTCGCCATCGGCCGTACGACGGCGTTCAACGCGCGGCGCCAGAGGCTCTTGCGATACGGCCCGGGCGTCGCCATCGCGTGACGCTATCCCGCACACGCGCCGGTGGCCGCCTCAGGCGGCCACCGGCGAGGGCTTCGATCGAGCGATGGGTCAGTGAGCGAGCCGCTGGTTCCGGGCGAGCTGCACTCCCGCCACCAGACCGAGCACCAGGAGCATTCCGACTCCGAACCCGATCGCGAGCTGCGACCAGTCGAGCTCCCAGCCGGACGTCGACTCGACGACCGAGGTGGTGCCGGAGGACTGCGCGTCGAGCTTCGCCTGCTCGGCGCTTCCATGATCCCGCAGGATCGATGGATCGGTTCCGCCCCCGAGCCTCTGCGAGTTCTCCCGGGCGACGACGGGGCCGGACAGGCGCGTCAGCTTCGCCTGGGTGGCGTCGCCATGATCGCGGACGACTTCCAGCGCGGTCGACCGGGCCACGAGCTTCGCCTGCGTTGCATCGCCGTGGTCACGGATGATCTCCAACGCCGGAGCCTGAGCCACGAGCTTCGCCTGGGTGGCGTCGCCATGGTCACGGATGATCTCCAGCGTCGGCGTCTGGGCCATCAGCTTCGCCTGGGTGGCGTCGCCGTGGTCGTGGATCGTGGCCGGGAACGGAATGGTCGCACGCTCGTTGGCGTAGAAGTAGGTGATCGCGTCGACCTGGGCCGGGGACCCGAGAGGGCGGCCCTGGCCGTGCTCGAACTCGCTGGGCGGCGGACCTCCAAACGCCGCTGGCACGGCGACGGCGAGCGCGGTGATCGCGATGCTGGTGATGAGGAAGATCGTGCGGGTCATCGCTCCTTCTCCTTCTGCTCCTGGTGGTCCTCGTAACCACCTGACCCGAGGCTAGGGCGCAGAAGAATCGGCTGAAACGGGCGAGTCCCCTGTGTTTGAGAGGTCGATCCCCCGTGTTTGAAGCGCCCCTGCGAGCTCGGTGCGATGCCGGATTCCGAGCTTTCCGAAGATCCGTGCCAGGTGCCCCTCGACCGTTCGGTCGGAGAGGTACAGGGCCGCCGCGACTTCCCGGTTCGTCTTGCCCTGGCACACGAGCGCGGCGACGCGTTCCTCGGCGGGCGTCAGGGCGCCGGGAGTCGCCGCGCGGCCGCTGATCCGCTTCAGCTCGGCCC
>DASTWH010000087.1:0-17948 GCA_035758735.1 Gaiellaceae bacterium | reverse complement strand
GCGTTTGACGTCCCGTGGACGTCACGGAAGCGAGTTTCGAGAGCGACGTCATCGAGCGGTCGCGAGAGCGCCCGGTCGTCGTCGACTTCTGGGCGGCGTGGTGCGGCCCGTGCCGCGCGCTGACACCCGTGCTCGAGGCTCAGATCGCAGAGCGGGACGGCGCCGTCGAGCTCGCGAAGGTCGACGTCGACGCGAATCCCGGCCTCTCGGCGACGTTCAGTGTCCAGGGCATTCCGGCCGTGAAGGCGTTCAAGGACGGGAAGGTCGTGTCCGAGTTCGTCGGCGCGAGGTCGCCGGTTGCGGTCGCATCCTTCCTCGACGAGCTGCTCGCACCCCCTCGCGTGACAGGGGTCGTGGAAGCACTTCGTGAGAGCGGCGAGCTCCCCGACGTGGTCGGTGCTCTCGAGGCAGGCGATCCGGAACGGGCTCTCGACATCCTCCTCGCAGAGATACCCGAGGCATCGTCAGAGCGGCGCGACTGGCTGCGCGAGCTCGCACTCGCGATCTTCCATGACCTCGGCCACGACGATCCAGTGACGATCGCGTATCGCCGTCGGCTCGCGACGGCGCTCTACTGAGTCGGAAGCCGTTGTAGGCGCGAGGCCCAGCGTGTGGTCGCCATGAGGTACGCGCGCTGCGCGGCGACGCCGATCTTCCCCCAGGCGCCCTCGTAGCTCGGCTTGCCGAGAACGGTTGCGCGTGCCGGCTCGATCTGCGTTCCCTCCTGCCACTCGTTGTAGCTCGTGATCGTCACGAGATCGGGGTTCGCCTTCAGCACGGTCTTCCACATGCTGTCGTACGTTCGGCCGTCGTTTCGTGGCCGCACCGATTCGAGGCGCGTCGTGAGACGCGCGTCATAGCCCGGGCCGACCGACGGCGCGCACAGGAGACCGGCGGCGTGCGCCTGCGTGCAGAGGCGCCGGAAGAGGGCACCGTTCCAGGTGACGACGTCGTACGTGTAGAGGCCGTCGAATCCCGACGCCTTCGCCCTGCCGACCATCGCCGTGTGGCCGAAGATCCGCACGCCGTCGAGCGGAGCCAGCGCCTCCGCCCAGTCGGCCGCCGGGTCGCGGTCGGCGTCGTAGACGTAGAAGTCGACGATCCCGCGCTCCTCGTGCAGTCGGGCGATGTCCTCAGCTGCTCGAGCAGGCGTGCGTCCGCGATACGGCTCGATGTGCAGTGCGATCGCGAGGCCCTCCTTCGCGGCGGCCTGCTCGACCAGCGCCAGGCGTTCGTTCTCGGGCGAGTCGAATCCCCACCAGGAGACCACGACCGTGCCGATGCCCGCCGCAGCGATCTCGCGCATCTGCGCCGCGACGATCTTGGCGTTCGAGGACGAGTACAACCCGCGGCTCGGGAAGTACGGCGTCGAGAGGACCGGCTCTCCGTCGTGCTCGACGTACCAGTGAGCCCAGTCGCCGTCCTTCGCCGGGTTCGAGTACCACGGGTAGTAGAAGATCGCGACCCGCTCGTTGCCCCGCTGCTGATCCGCGCCAGCGGCGGGCACCAGGACGCACGCGGCGGCGATCGCCGCAGCCACGATCGCCGGTAGTCGTCGTCCGGTCAACGCCGCGCGGGACAATACCGCGTGCCCGCGACCGACGCGGCTACGATCGGGAATGGATGGGGGCCTACCGATACCTGATCATCGGCGGCGGCATGACGGGAGATGCCGCATGTCGAGGGATTCGGGACCACGACGCAGACGGCTCGATCGGCATGATCGCCGCCGAGTCGCACGATCCCTATGCCCGCCCGCCCCTCTCGAAGGGCCTCTGGAGCGGCAAGGAGGAGAGCAGCGTCTTTCGCGGGACCCCCGATCTCCGGGTCGAGATACATACGGGACGCCGGATCGTCGCTCTCGACCTCGATGCCCGAACTGCGACCGACGACGCGGACGCCGCGCACTCCTACGAGAAGGTGCTCCTCGCGACCGGCGGCACGCCGCGACGCCTCTCGTCGGGCGGCGACGACGACGTCATCTACTTCCGCACGCTCGACACGTACCGACGGCTGCGGAGCCTCGCTGGTGACGGAGTCCGCGCCACGGTGATCGGGGGCGGCTTCATCGGCTCGGAGCTCGCAGCCGCGCTCGCCTCGAACGGCTGCGAGGTGACGATCGTCTTTCCGGACGCAGGAATCGGCGCTCGCGTGTTCCCCGAGTCGCTCGCGTCGTTCGTCAACGACTACTACCGCGAGAAGGGCGTCACGGTCCTCGCCGGGCAGCTCGTCGAGGAGGTCGCAGGAGGGTCCGTGACCACGAAGGACGGTACGACCGTCGACGCGGAGATCGTCGTGGCCGGCCTCGGCATCATCCCCACGACCGATCTCGCCGAAGCGGTGGGGCTCGACGTCGACGACGGCATTCTCGTGGACGAGCTCGGGCGCGCTGGGGGTCGCGACGATGTGTTCGCCGCCGGTGACGTCGCCCGCTTCCCCGTTCCCGCCCTCGGCGGCACACGCCGCGTCGAGCACGAGGACCACGCGAACACCCATGGCCGGGTCGTGGGCGCGAACATGGCCGGCGCAGGTCAGCCCTACGACCACCTGCCGTTCTTCTACTCCGATCTCTTCGAGCTCGGATACGAGGCGGTCGGCGACGTCGACTCCCGGCTCGAGACCGTCGCCGAGTGGGCCGAGCCGAACCGGAAGGGTGTCGTCGCCTACGTGGACGGCGACGGCAAGGCCCGCGGGTTCCTGCTCTGGGACGTCTGGGGCAAGGTCGACCCGGCGAGGGAGCTCATCCGGGCCGGGACAGTCGTGGGCTCGGCCGACCTCCGCCCTCTTCTCGCCTGAAGCCACGCCACCGCGGCGGCGATCTGCGCGACGAGCGCCAACGCGGCGACGTCGAAGACGACGTACCCGCTCGCTGCCCCGCTCGGCGGATTCCCCTGTGAAATGCCCAGCCCCGGGACCACCGACTGCCACGTCCAGGTTCCGACCGCGGTCCCGTAGATCTCGAGGCCAGCGACGACGACGAAGACTCCCGCGTACACGGGCCGCCGGGTAACGAGCAGAACGACGACGAGGAACGTGCAGCCGATCGCACCGGACACGTCTGTCGCTGGCAGCACGGTCAGGCCGAGGACCGCCCAGAGGACGGCGCCGGCTATCGCCGCCCCGACGAGGACTGCGGGACGCCGGGCCGCGAGCAGGCCGAGTGACATGCCCGCGAGGTAGACGAGGCCGTGTCCGGGTGGGACGAAGGTCGGGAGGTTCTCGAGCCGGTACGTGTACACGCCCCAGACGATCGAGCCGATCACCTCACCGAGGGTCGCGATCCCGACGACCGCGAGCGTCTGTGCCCTGACCGCCGCTGGATGCAGCGCGAGGAGCGCCAGCAGCACACCCGCCGTGAACACGCCGAGCGCGAGCTGGCCGGTCCGGTCGACGTGCTGGTCGGCCACCAGTCCCCCCGCGGTCCAGCACGCGACGACGAGGATCGTGAGGACGGGAAGGCGGCGCACCATGCGCATCTTCGCCTATGGGCCGGCGGCGGTTCGATCGAGGGATCGTGCTCGTGCGCCTGAGCGCCGATACACCCCGCATGATCTGGCCAGTTGCGGCACTGGCGGTCTTTCTGCTCGGCTTCGTGGTCGTCTACGGCTCGCGGCTTCAGTCGCGGCTCGAGGCGGGTCTCACGGCTTCGGGACAGAGCGACTCCGGCGTCGATACCGACATCCTCTAGCTCGAGCGGCGCGTCCGAGCTTCGGCTGACGTCTCCCGGGGCGTAGCGCCGGGAGACGTCAGCACTAGTCCCTCAGACGCTCGTCAGGTCGCCTCGATAGCGCCCTTCACGTTCTCCGAACCGCGTCTTCGCAGTGCCTTCGCGGAGAAGGGGGGCCGGACCGGCCACCCAATCGTCCTCCCCAGGGGAGGGGGAACGGAGGACGCCAAAGCCGGCCCGGCGTCCTGGAACTTCGCCCCCACTCGCGAGAAACCTCCGCCGGATTCGGCAATGCCTGGAAGGACACTCGGAGAAGGGACAGCGAGCAGTCCCTACGGACGGGCGAGACCGCCGCCGGACTGCGCCCCTCCCTCGAATGGACTGGCGGCACCGACGGCCCGGCGCCCCGGCCGGCTCCGCACTTACCACGCGGCAAGCGCGTGTCCTATGCTCAGCCGCATGGCGCAGTGCCCGCGCTGTGAGGGTGAGGTCGCGGTCGAGTACCGCTACTGCCCCTGGTGCGCAGGGCCCCTTCGCCTGAAGCTGGTCGAGCTCTTTCGAGGCGCCGGCGCTGACGAGCACCGTGGCCTTCGTGTGTCGCGCTACCTCGAGGAGCGGAAGGTGCGGTTCAGCGTCTGGGACGAGAGCGGGACGGCACGCGCGGCCGTCTCCCTCGACGACGACGAGGCCGCTCGCCTTGGCGCATTCGTGGCGCCGACTCGTTCTCGCACGGCGACGCTGATCGAGGACTTGCGCGCGCTCGTTTGGCGCTGAACGTCCGTACCTCAGTCGTTCGGCGGCGCGCGCTGAGCTGCATCGCGGTGATTGCAGCGATCGCTGCGCCGTTTGCCGACGGAGCTCCCGCGCCCGAGGTCGAGGACGGTTACGTCGTCACCGCGAGCGTCGAGTTCTTCACGAGAGGGCCATCGCGCCGACCGACCGCTCTGAAGTGCGCCGGCACGCTGGGCGGAGAACCGCTCCGGGGCACACCGCGTGCGACGAAGGGCAAGGCGACCTGCCTCTACCGTGCTCCGCTGTCGGCGCGTGGCAAGACGCTACGGGGAACGATGTCGTTCGTCGTGTCCGGCGAGCGGTACGTCCGGCACTTCTCCAGGCGACTCTCCTGAGGCTGCTCCGCGGCTTCGCGCGATGCCGACCCGCGTGGTGCGGGTCGAGGAGTCACGCTCAATAGACTGCATCCCCTGATCCGGGCGCTCACTCTGGCTTGCCTCGTTCTGGGACTCGCTCTCGCCTCCGAAGCGATTGCAGAGCCAGGTTCGCGTTGGAACTGGACGTGGACGACGGTCGAACGCGCGAACAAGCTGTCCACCGCGCACGAGGTCATGCGCGTAACGGTCGCCACCGGCTCGATCACGGTCTGGCCTGACTACTACCCAGACATCTACCGCGGAGGCTCGTTCGCTCATCGGCAGGCACGAATGCGAGTCCAGGTGACCGCGCCGAAGGGCCGCCTCGGCCCGCGGGTGAATGTTTCCGGCTGGGTGACGTGCGAGGTCGAGGGGAAGTTCATCGCCGAGCGCTTCAGTCGTGTCGCGCGTCTGTCGCAGCGGGTCTTGCTACCAGGATCGACACTGGCGGAAGCCACGACGACGTGTTCGTGGGTCGTGACTGCTTCCATACCGGTCGTCGGCGCAGGCATGCACCGGGCGGTGGTACGCCTGCAGGCTCGGGGCCCCACTCCGCCAGGGAGCGCGACCTTCGTCCTCGATAGTTCGCTCAACAGATACGAGGGCAGGAACTGCGCGATCGTCGAGCGCCGTTCACACAAGAGTCGCGAGTGCGATCCGATCTACACCGATCGGATCGGTGGCTGAGACGGCGACCAAGAATCAGAGCCCCGCGCAGGCAGGGCTCGCTTCGAAGTCGGGGCGGTGAGATTCGAACTCACGACCTCCCGGCCCCCAGCCGGACGCGCTAACCAGGCTGCGCTACGCCCCGTGGCGTCGGAACCTTAGCCGCTCTCAGAGGTTGCGCCGGAGGAGGGGGTCTTGCGTGATCGCGATTCGCTGTTGGGCGAAGTGCGATCTACGCCAACCGCTTGTAGAGCCGATCGATGAGCTCGGGCATCGCCTCGAGCTTGTCCGTGATGACGCGGATTCGGTACTCGCGGAAGTGCTCCGGCTCGACTCCGAGGGAGTCCGCGATGCGGGCGATGACGTCATTCGACGGAACCGGGCGGTTGCCGTGGACGATGTGGTTCAGGTAGCCAGCCGAGAGATCGGCCTTCACCGCGAGCCCGCGGTAGGTCGTGCCGGTCTCCGTCATGAGCCGCTCGATCGTCGGCCCGAACGGATCGTCGCTGTATCTCCGCCGTCTCGCCATCAGGCGTCCGTGACCCATTTCAGCACGTCTTCGATCGCCACGCGCCCCTCCGCGGAGCCGTCGCGGCGACGCACGTCGACAGCGCCGTCCTCCAGCGTCTTCTTGCCGACGATCACCCGCAGAGGAGATCCCACGAGATCGGCATCCGCAAACTTCTCGCCCGGACGCTCGTCGCGATCGTCGAGTAGCACCTCGTACCCGGCGTCGGAGAGTGTCGACGCGACCGCGTCGGCTTTGGTGAGCACCTCCTCCGCCCCACCGTGTAGGGCGAGCACGTGGACGCCGTACGGCGCGATCGACGCGGGCCAGACGATGCCGTTCTCGTCGTTGTGCTGCTCGACGATCGCAGCCATCACACGCCCTGGTCCTATCCCGTAGCTGCCGCCAAGGAGTGCCTTCTCCTGCCCGTCCTCGTCGAGGAACGTTGCTTCCAGCGGCTTGGAGTAGAAACTGCCGAAGTTGAAGATGTGCCCGACCTCGATGGCCGTTCGGAAGATCAGCGCACCGCCGCATTCTGGGCAACGGTCGCCCTCGCGAGGCTCTCGCAGGTCGGCGAAGCGAGGTTCGAAGTCTCGTCCGGCCTGGACACCGCGCAAGTGCCAGCCGTCGCGGTTCGCGCCGGCGACGTACTGCCCGTCGCGCAGCGCTTCGTCGGCGACCACCTCGCCTTCGAAGCCGACAGGGCCGAGCGAGCCACCGCCCGCGCCGAACGCTACGCGGATCTCATCGTCTGTGGCCGGCCGCGACGGCCCCGGAAGCGCGTCGTAGAGCTTCGTCTCGCTGAGTCGGTCGTCGCCGCGAACGAGTGCGAGAACGAGTGCGCCGTCTGGCTTCACGACCGGCATGGCCTTCGACGTCGCGGACTGGTCGATGCCGAGGAACTCTGCGAGGCCCTCGATCGTGGTGACCCCAGGCGTCTCGACCTTCTCGGGCGCGGTGAGGCCGTCGGGCAACACTGCAGGTGGAGGCACCGCCTGTGCGATCTCGAGATCGCCCGCGTAGTCCCCGTTCTCACACCGGACGAGCGTGTTTTCACCTGAGCCGGAAGGTGCGAGGAAGTCGATGCTGAACTTCCCGCCCATGATCCCGCTCTCCGCCTGGACGTCGTACGTCTCGAGGGCGCAGCGCGCGAAGATCCGCTTGTAGGCCTCGCGATTCGCTTCGAAGCTCGTGCGGACGCCGTCTTCGTCCCGATCGAACGAGTAGCCGTCCTTCATGACGAACTCGCGGACGCGAAGGAGCCCGCCGCGGGGACGCGGCTCGTCCCGGTCCTTCGTCTGAAAGTGGTACCAGAGCTGCGGCAGCTCCCGGTAGCTCTGAATCTCGCGTGCGTGGAAGGTGACTGTCTCTTCGTGCGTCAACGGCAAGATGAACTCGCGGCCTGTCCGATCCTTGAGGCGGAAGATCTCCGGGATCTCGAGGCGCCCGGTTGCCTCCCAGAGCTCTGGCGGGGTCAGTACCGGCATGAGCATCTCCTGACCGCCGATCGCGTTCATCTCCTCGCGGATGATCTGCTCGATCTTGCGCTGCACCCGCCAGCCGATGGGCATAAAGGTCCACAGGCCGGCCGAAACCTGGCGAATGTATCCGCCGCGCACGAGCAGCTTGTGCGAGACCGCGTCGGCGTCAGCCGGCGCCTCGCGCAGGGTCGGGATGAAGAGCTGAGACTGCCTCGCAATCATGAAGGGGGAAGGCTACTGGCCGACTGCGCGACCGCGGCCGCGAAGCGGCCGCCTGTAGAGATCTTCCGCGCATTCGGAATCGCGCGTCAGCGAATTCCGATCTTGCGCAACACTCGTGCCTAGTCGCCGAGGGGAATGAGGGAGGCTTCGGCCATCGCTAGCGCGGCCGGCTTGGCCATCTTGAGCCGCTTCGGGCGCTTCATGCCCTCCGCGAGCCAGCGGTCGATCTCGACGAAGAGCTCGTCGATGAGCGTCTCCGAGGGCACCTTCTTCAGCACGCGCCCGTGCGCGTAGATGAAGCCGACGTCGCGCCCGCCGGCGATGCCGAAGTCCGCGTCCCCGGCCTCCCCCGGTCCGTTCACCGCGCAGCCCATGACTGCGACCTCGAATGCCTCCGGGTACGCGCGCAAACGGTTCTCGACGACACGCGCAAGGCTCTCGACCCCGACGTTGTCGCGGCCACACGACGGGCACGCGATCATCACCGGCCCACGCTCCCGGAGCCCGAGCGCCTTGAGGATCTCCCAGGCGACCTCGACTTCCTTCACCGGGTCGGCGGTGAGCGACACGCGCATCGTGTCTCCGATCCCGTCGGCCAGGAGCGACCCGATCCCGACTGCACTCTTGATCGCTCCGGCGAACTCGGTGCCGGCCTCGGTCACGCCGAGGTGGAGCGGGTACGGGACGCGCGCGGAGAGCATTCGATACGCCCGGATCATCGTCGGCACGTGCGTCGCCTTGACCGAGATCTTGAAGTCGCGGTACTCGAGCTTCTCGAGCAGCTCCACCTCCTCGAGTGCAGCCGCGACGAGCGCCTCGGCTTGATCCTGCTGCGCGAGGGAATGCAGATGCTTCGGCAGCGACCCCGAGTTGGCGCCGATCCGCATCGGGATGCCGGCCTGCTTGGCAGCACGCACGACCTGCTCGACCTTGTCGGGCCCGCCGATGTTGCCCGGGTTGATCCTGACGGCTGCGACTCGCGCCTCGATCGCCTTGAGCGCGAGCGAGGCGTTGAAGTGGATGTCTGCGACGACCGGGATCGGCGAGAGTCGAACGATGAGCGGCAGCGCCGCAGCGTCCTCGTTCTTCGGCACCGCCACGCGGACGATCTCGCAGCCCGCGGAGGCGAGCGCCGCGATCTGCGCTGTCGTCGCCTGCACGTCGTGGGTCTTCGTGAGCGTCATCGACTGCACGGCGACGGGCGCTCCGCCGCCGACGAGGACGTCTCCGACGCGGATCTGGACCTCGCTGGCCACGGTTAGAGGGTAACGACGGGCTCTACGACAGCTTCCCGATGTCGTTCGAGAGCCCGACGAAGAAGAGCAGGAGCACGACCGCGAGGCCGACCATCGAGACGCGCTCGTAGATCTCGCGGCGGAGGAAGCGGCCGCGCGCACCCTCGATCAGCGTGAAGAGGATGTGGCCACCGTCGAGCGGGAGGAGCGGCAGGAGGTTCAGGAGCGCGAGCGAGAGCGAGATGACTCCGAGCACCCACAGGTAGCTGTCCGCGCCACGCTCGACTGCGTCCGACGAGGCTCGCGTGATGCCGATCGGGCTCGAGACCTCGTCGCGGCCTTCCCCCGTGACGAGGCGGCCGAGCGACTTGACGATCTCCTTCGAGACGATCCCCGTGACCTCGACCGCGCGCCCGACCGCAGCGATCGGCCCGAGGCCTTCTCCCTGGAGGCTGAACCCGAGCCGGTACCTGCCGTCGACGAGCTTCGCCGACGCGGGACCGATCGTCACTTCCTTTCCATCGCGGACGACCGTGAGCGTCAGCTGCTGCCCGCCGGAGTCACCGATCGTCTGAGCGATCTCGTCCGCCTTCACCGGCTGTCCGTCGATCGCGACGATCGTGTCGCCGGCGCGCAGCCCGATCGCCTGCGCCGGAGACGTCTGCCCGGCTCGGAGCTCCGGCGCGACAGAGTCGATCGTCCGTGTCGCCTCGCCGGCGACGGTCATGAAGAGGAACGTGAAGAGGGCGATCGTCAGGAGGATGTTCGCGGCGGGGCCGGCGCCGATCGCAACCAGTCGCTTCCACGTCGGCGCTTTCCAGTACGCGTCCGGACCGAGGGCGTCGCGAAGCTCCGTGATCCCCTTGTCCGCCGTCGCGCGGGCAGCCGGCGAGACCGTGTGCGTCGCGAGCTCCCGGTCGAGCTCGTCGACCGCATGCTGGGCTGCGCTGAGGTCGCTGCCGCTTCCCTCGAGCGCCCGCTTCACGCGGTCGACCGAGCCCCCGAGCGTCGGAGCGTCCTCGACCGCGTGCGCGAACCGCCGCTCGGCGTCGTGCGGGATCGGCCGGTGCATGCCGGGAATCGTCACGAAGCCGCCGAGCGGGATCGCACCCAGGGCGTACTCGATCCCGTTCCGACTCGTCTTGGCGATGGCGGGCGGGAAGCCGACGTAGAAGCGCCGCGGCCGCAGCCCGACCGCGAGCGACGCGAAGAAGTGCCCGCACTCGTGCACCAGGATGAGGAAGGCAAGCCCGAGGATCGCGATGAACAGACTCATGCCGGCGCCAATCTTCCCTGCGCGAGCCTGCGTGCCTCCTCGTCGGCCTCGACGAGCTCTGCCAGGTCGCGCGCGGGCGCCCCGGAGACGGCGTCGAGCGCTTCCTCGACGAGGCCGGCGATCTCGACGAACCTGATGCGTCCGTCGAGGAATGCGGTGACTGCGACCTCGTTCGCGGCGTTGAAGGCACACGGATACGTCCCACCGCGCTCGCCGGCCTCGCGCGCGAGGGCCAGCAGCGGGAACGTGTCCAGATCGGGCGCCTCGAACTCGAGCGTGAGCCCGGCGGAGAAGTCGAGGGCCGGGATCGGCGTCGCGCGTCGATCGGGATACGTGAGCGCGAACGAGATCGGCACGCGCATGTCCGGGTAGCCCAGGTGGGCGAGCGCTGCGCCGTCACGGAACCGCACGACAGCGTGGACGACCGACGTGGGATGGACGACCACCTCGATGCGTTCGTAGTCGAGCCCGAAGAGGTAATGCGCCTCGATCAGCTCCAGACCCTTGTTCGCGAGGGTGGCGGAGTCGATCGTGATCTTCGGGCCCATGGACCACGTCGGGTGGGCGAGAGCCTCCTCCACGGTGACTGATTCGAGGTCCTCGTGCGATCGGTTTCGGAACGGGCCGCCGGAGGCCGTGAGCACGACCGAGTGAACCGCGCCCGCACCGTGGCCGTCGAGGCACTGGTGGAGCGCCGAGTGCTCGCTGTCGACCGGAACCAGCAGCCCTTCTCCTCGTCGCCAGGCCTCGAGTGCGAGATCGCCGGCAGCGACGAGGCTCTCCTTGTTCGCCAGTGCGAGCGTGATCCCGTTCTCGAGCGCCCACAATGTCGCGTCGACGCCTGCGAAGCCGACGACGGCGTTGAGGACGACGTCGGGCTCAGCGCCCTCGAGAAGCGCGGTGACGTCGCCACCGACCTGCGTGTGCTCGACATCGAACCTCGCCGCGAGGTCGTCGAGCGGCTGCGACCCGGAAGAGAGCGCACAGACCGAGAGGTCCGGGTTGGCGGCGACGACGTCGAGCGCCTGGCGACCGATCGAGCCGGTCGCGCCGAGGAGTGCGATTCGTCTCGTGGGCACCGTCGAAGGCTAACCGTCGACGTGTTCAGCCACGACTACGCATTCCCGAACGCGAGGATGGTGAAGAACGCTGCAGGCCCTGCCCAGAGCAGGGAATCGAGGCGGTCGAGCATTCCACCGTGGCCGCCCAGCACGCGTCCGGAGTCCTTCACGTCGAGATCGCGCTTGACCGCGGACTCGAAGAGGTCGCCGAGCACGGCGGCGAGTGCGATCACCAGGCCGAGGACGAGAGACTCCGGGATCGTCAGGAACTCGTCTCTGTCCTTGTAGAGGATGACGAACGCCACCCCGATGGCCGTGAGGACGCCTCCGACGAACCCCTCCCACGACTTGTTCGGGGAGATCGCGGGAGCCATCCGATGGCGTCCGAGGGCACGACCGACGAAGAAAGCGCCCGTGTCGGCCGCGAAGACCGTGAACAGTACGGCCATGACCGCCCAGAACCCGAACTCGGGAATGTCGCGGACGAGCAGCAGGCAACCGATGCCCGCCCCCACCCAGGCGACACCGAGGACGGTGACGCCGAACGACGTCGTCGCCGACTGCCTCACTCCCCCGAGGCCGTAGACGACGAACGCGAGGACGAACGTCGCGAGCAGCCCGCCGAGCATCCACTCGACGCCTCCGAGCTGGAGGCCGAGCAGCGTCGTGACGAACCCGAGGTAGCCTCCGAGCACGAGCGGACGTAGCTCTCTCGCCATGACGTAGAGCTCGTGGAGTGCCAGGAGCCCTCCGACGAGCGCGAGGCCGAACAGCCACCACCCGCCCAGGTAGACGAGCCCGATGACGAGGGGAAGCAGAACGACCGCGATCAGGATGCGCGAGACGAGCGGGCTCATCGTGCGCCGAACCTGCGCCCGCGGCTCGCGTACTCCTCGACGGCGGCGCGCAAGCGCTCCTCGCCGAAGTCGGGCCAGTACGTCTCGTCGAAGACGAGCTCGGCGTACGCCGACTGCCAGAGCAGGAAGTTCGAAAGCCGCTTCTCACCCGACGTGCGGATGACGAGGTCCGGATCCGGAAGCTCGGGCGCATAGAGGTGCGCCGCGATGTCCGCCTCGGTCACGTCGTCGGGCGCCGTGCCGTTGCGGAGAAGGGCCCGTGTGGCCTCGACGAGCTCGGCGCGGCCGCCGTAGTCGAAGGCGATCCACAGCTGCAGACGATCGAGGTGCGCGGTCTCGGTCTCGAGCTTCGCCATCTTCTCGCGCAGCTCCGTCGGCACACGGTCGCGGCTGCCGAAGAAGCGCGTGCGAACGCCTTGCTTCGCGAGATCGGGCAGCTCGCGGTCGATCGTCTCCTCCATGAGCTCGATGATCGACTCGACCTCGTCGGGCGGTCGCGCCCAGTTCTCGGTGGAGAACGCGTACACCGCCAGCGACTCGATCCCCAGATCGACGGCCGCTTCCACCGTGCGGCGGAGAGCTCGTGCCCCTTCGCGATGCCCCTCGGCGACGGGCAGGCCGCGAGCCGCGGCCCAGCGCCCGTTCCCGTCCATGATGATCGCGACGCTTCTCGCTGCCGCTTCTGCCTCGTCGGGCAGCGTCAGACCTCCATGATCTCGGCCTCTTTCACCTTCAAGAGGTCGTCGATCGACTTCGTGTGCTCGTCAGTGATCTTCTGCACCTGAGCCTCGGCGCGACGCTCCTCGTCGTCGCCGACGTCGCCGTTCACGACGAGCTCCTTGAGGTGCTGCATGATGTCCCGGCGGACGTTGCGGATCGCGACCTTTCCGTCCTCCGCGACGCGCCGGACGACCTTCACGAGGTCCTTGCGCCGCTCCTCGGTCAGCGAGGGGATCGGGAGTCGCACGACCTTGCCGTCGTTCGACGGTGTCAGCCCGAGGTCGGACTCCTGGATGGCGCGTTCGATGTTCTTGATCGAGCCCGGGTCGAACGGCTGCACGACGAGCAGTCGTGACTCGGGAGCCGAGATCGAGGCGAGGCTCTTCAGCGGCGTCGGCGTCCCGTAGTAGTCGATCGTCACACGGTCGAGGAGCGCCGGAGAGGCACGTCCGGTGCGGATCGAGTTGAACTCGTGGTGCGTCGCCTCGATCGACTTGTCCATGCGCCTCTTCGCATCCGCGAGGAAGTCCTCGATCGCAGCCATGCGCCCTCCTTACGGGGTTCGGATGATCGTGCCGATGCGCTCGCCCCCCGCGACTCGCCGGATGTTGCCCGCGGCGAGCTCGAACACGAGGATCGGCAGCCGGTTGTCCATGCAGAGCGAGAGCGCGGTCGTGTCCATCACCTTGAGGCCGCGCTCGATCGCCTCGAGGTGCGTGAGCTCCGGAATGAACTGCGCGGTCGGATCCTCGTTCGGATCGCCGTCGTAGACGCCCTGCACCCTGTTCTTGGCCATGAGGATCGCCCCGGCGCCGATCTCGAGCGCGCGCAGGGCCGCGGCCGTGTCAGTCGTGAAGAACGGGTTGCCGGTCCCGGCGGCGAAGATGACGACGCGGTCCTTCTCGAGGTGGCGGATCGCCCGCCGACGGATGTACGGCTCGGCCACCTCGGACACCGCGATCGCGGACTGGACGCGCGTGTGAACGCCTTGCCGCTCGAGCGCGTCCTGCAACGACAGCGCGTTCAGCAGCGTCGCGAGCATCCCCGCGTAATCGGCGGTCGCGCGGTCCATCCCCTCCGCCGCGGCAGCCATACCTCGGTAGATGTTCCCGGCGCCGACGACGACCGCGAGCTGCGTCCCCGCCTCGTGCACGGCGACGATCTCCTCGGCGATCGCAGTGACCGTCTTCGGATCGATGCCGTACTCGCGGCCACCGAGCAGCGCCTCGCCGGACAGCTTCAGGAGCGCACGGCGAAATTGCGTGCCCTGCTGGTCGGCGTCGCTCTTCGCGACCGCTTCCGCGCTCGTGCTCACGAGCCCGCGACGGAGATCCGCGCGAACCGGGCGACCGAGGCACCGGCATCGGCGAGCGCCTGCCCGACCGTCTTCGAGGGCTCGTGGATCCACGCCTGCTCGACGAGAGCACCGCCCGGCGTCGCCGCGAAGAAGCGCTTGTTGAGCATGCCGTCCACGATCTTCTCACGCGCGGCCTCGGGCTTCGACTGCACCTCGTCGCTGTTCTCGAAGATCGACCGCTCGGCGGCCAGCACATCGGCGGGCACGTCGTCACGCGTCGTCCACTCGGGCGCGGCGAACGAGATGTGCATCGCGAGCTGCCTCGCGAGCTCTTCGGTGCCGCCTTCGAGCTCGACGAGCACACCGATCTTGTTCGCAGGCGGATGTGCGTATCCCGAGAGGACGCTCCCGGCAGGTGCCTCGAACCGCGTCGGGTTCACGACCACGATGTTCTCGCCCAGCCTCGCGATGAGCTCGATGCGCTGCTCCTCGAAGGACTCGGCCGCTTCCGGCCCGTCGGCGTGGACACCGCGCAGAACGGCGATCGCGAACGCCTGGAACTCGTCGCTCTTGGAGACCGGCTCGGTCTCGCAGCCGATGCCGACGATGGAGCCGACGCCGCCGTCGACGATGAAGCCGACGAGCCCTTCCGTCGTCTCGCGGCCTGCCCGCTTGCCGGCGGACGCCATGCCGCGCTCGCGCAGCAGCGTGCGCGCCGCCTCGAGGTCTCCCCCGGTCTCCTCGAGCGCCCGCTTGCAGTCCATCATCCCGGCGCCAGTGGCGTCGCGCAGCTCTTTGACGAGCGACGCGTTGATCGTGGTGCTCACTCGGACTCACTCCCTTCCGCAACCGCCGCCGGTTCGAGCTCGGGCTCCGGCGCGGCCTCCTCGACGGGTGCCTCTTCAGGCGTGGGCTCCGCGGGGGCCGACATCTCGGCAGTCGTGACCTTCGAGCGTCCGGCGGCGATCCCGTCGGCGATCACGCGCGCGACGAGATCACACGAGCGGATCGCGTCGTCGTTGCCGGGAACCACGAAGTTCGCCTCGTCGGGATCGGCGTTCGTGTCCACGAGACCGATGACCGGCACTCCGAGCCGGTGCGTCTCGCGCACGGCCAGCATTTCCTTCTTCAGGTCGATGACGAAGACCGCGTCGGGCTGGCGCTTCATGTCCGCGACGCCGCCGAGGTTGGCCTCGAGCTTCTCGAGATCGGCCTCCATCCCGATCCGCTCCTTCGACGGCAGCAGATCGAGCTGTCCGTCGGCCTTCAGCCTGCGGAGGTCGTGGAGGTAGGCGATGCGCTCGGAGATCGTCCGCCAGTTCGTCAGCAGGCCGCCCAGCCAGCGGTTCGAGACGTACGGCATACCGACGCGCGACGCGTGCTCCGAAACCGCATTCTGAGCCTGCTTCTTCGTTCCGACGAAGAGGACCGTTCCGCCGCGCTCGGCGATGTTGCGCGAGAACTCGTACGACTCCTCGAGCAGCTCCTGCGTCTTCGTGAGGTCGATGATGTAGATCCCACCGCGCTCGCCGAAGATGTAGCGGCGCATCTTGGGATTCCAGCGACGCGTCTGGTGGCCGAAGTGGACGCCGGCCTCCAGCAGCTCTCGCATCGAGACGACTGACACGCGATCAGCCCCTTTCAGGTTGGTTGACTGTGGTTCGCCGACGGGCCGGGCGGAACCGCGCTCACAGCGACGGCACCCCCGCCACGGCTTGTCGCCGGGTGGAAGGGACGAAAGACCGCGGAAGTCTAGCTGTCTCGCGCCCGCGCGAGTGCTGTGGCCAGGTCGGCGGGCAGCGCTGACTCCAGGTCGATGTCGTCGCCCGTCACGGGGTGGGCGAATCGGAGCGCATGCGCGTGGAGAAACTGGCGCTCGAGCCCGAGATCGCGCTTCACGCCGTACGTCGGGTCGCCCGAGACTGGTAGCTCGATCGCTGCCAGGTGGACGCGTATCTGGTGCGTTCGGCCGGTCTCCAGTCGAACGTCGAGGAGCGCGCGGTCGGGCAGGAGCTCGAGGACCTCGAACCGCGTGACCGCGTCCCGCGGCTCGTCGGTGTCGAGCGACCTCCTCGTCGGATCTCGCCGGTCCCTTCCGATCGGTGCCTCGATCCTTCCGGATCTCGAGCGCGGTCGACCGCGCACGAGCGCGAGGTAGCGCCGTTCGATCTCCCGCTCGCGGAGTGCGCGCTGCAACGCGCCGTATGCACCCTCGGACCGCGCGACGACCAGCAGGCCCGAGGTGTCGCGATCGAGCCGATGGACGATCCCCGGTCGCTCCGGATCCTCTCCACCCGTCGCGCCGAGCGACAGCAGCTGCGCGGCGAGTGTTCCCGCTGAGGCGCCTGCGCCCGGATGCACGGTCATGCCCGCGGGCTTGTCCACGACCACGAGATGCTCGTCCTCGTACACCGTCCGAACGGTGACGGGCTCGGGCTGCAGGCCGCTGGAGCCCTCGGGGAGGATCACCTCGACGCGCGCCCCGGCGCCCAGCCGGTGACTCTTGGGCTGCGAGACCCCGTCGACCGTCACCGCTCCGTCTCGCAGCAGCCGCTCGGCGAGCGATCGCGTCCCGATCTCCTTCCGCTCGGCGAGCGCGCGGTCGAGACGCGACCCGGCCTGCGACTCAGCGACGCTGAAACGAAGCGTCGCCACCGCGCGCTCCGTGCATGCGGTGCGGCCGGTCGGCGAGGACGAGCGCACCGAAGAGGATCGCGACGCCGACCACGATGAAGGTGTCCGCCAGGTTGAACGCTGGCCATGCGACGAGGTCGAGAAAATCGGTGACGTGGCCGAGCCGCACGCGATCGACGAGGTTCGCGATGCTCCCTCCCAGCACGAGCCCCAGAGCGACCGGCAGAACGGGGTGACGGCGCCCCGAGCGCGCGAAGAACACGAGCATCGCGCCGACGGCGATCGCCGTCACGACGATGACGATCGAGGTTCGACTGCCGAACAGGCCGAACGCGATCCCGGAGTTCTGGACGTGGTGGATCGAGAACGGCCCGACGATGTCGACGCTCTCTCCGAGCCCGAGCGTCCGTCCCACCACCTGCTTCGTCAGCTGGTCGGCGACGACCGCCGCTCCCGCGACGAGCAGGAGGATCAGCCACTGCGCACGGCCCGCGCCCAGCGAGCGCTCGGCCGACGACACCGGCTGCAACGCGTTCGCCGTCGAGCCGATGCGGACGTCCACCGGGGGCGTCTCCGCGCGCGCCGGCTCACTCATCACGATCGCTCCAGAGCACGTTTGTCGTCGATGCACAGCGTCGCGTAGGGAACCGCCTCGAGCCGCGCTTCCGAGATCGGGCGCCCGCAGGCCGTGCAGCGGCCGTAGCTCCCGTCCTCGATGCGCACGAGTGCCGCATCGATCTCGTCGAGCAGGTGCTCGGCGTTCTCCTCGAGTCCCTCGTCGAGCTCGCGCAGGTACGTCTCGGTCGCGCTGTCGGCGATGTGATCGCCCGAGCCGATCGCCAGGTCCCCCGTCTCCTCGAGCAGCGACCCCTCGTGGTGCACTGCCTGGGCGGCGTGCAGGAGCCGGTTGCGCTCGCCCTCGAGGACGATCCGGAAACGCTCGAGGTCCGGGCCGGCGGTCACGGCCCAAGGATATCCAGGCAGTGGTGAGGTCTCGAACGGTCTAGCCGGCGACCTTCCTGATCCCGCCGTCGGTTGCCTCGCCGACGGGAGTCGGTCGCGTCACGGTCGTCGCGGCCTCGGTCTTCTCGCCCGGTGCGTCCCCGGGCCACTCCCCCAGCGACTCGAACGCCGCGCGGAGCTGCGCGCGGATCTTGACGATGTCTTCCTCGAGGC
>DASTWH010000337.1:0-16041 GCA_035758735.1 Gaiellaceae bacterium | reverse complement strand
CCGCGGAGGCGGAAGGGACGCCCTCCTGGGCCTGACGCAGTACTACACCGCGACGACGCTGGACGGCTTCATCGCGGACGAGCAGGACTCGCTCGACTGGCTCTTCACCCGCGCCCGCGACGAGGACGGGCCGCTCGCGTACGAGCGCTTCTACGAGGACGTCGGCGCCGTCGCGATGGGCTCGACGACCTACGAGTGGATCCTCGACCACGAGTTCGCCGACAAGGACCCCGCCGACTGGAAGTGGCCGTACGAGATCCCCTGCTGGGTGTTCACGCACCGCGAGCTCACCCAGGTTCCCAACGCGCAGGTCGTGTTCACGAGCGACCCGGTCGCGAGCGTCCACGCGCGCATGGTCCAGGCGGCGGGCGGGAAGAACGTCTGGCTCGCGGGCGGTGGCGATCTCGTCGGGCAGTTCGCGGACGCGGGTCTTCTCGACGAGGTGATCGTCTACGTGGCGCCGGTGACGCTCGGCGCGGGCAAGCCTCTGCTTCCGCGGCACGTCGAGCTCCGGCTGGAGGAGACGGCCCGGAACGGCGACTTCGTCACTGCACGGTACGCGGTCGTCCGCTAGCTCAGCGCCACTCGATCGAGACGACGTCGACCGGCTCGGAGACGCCCTTCAGCGTCTCGGTGCGGCGCTCACGCGTGCGGAACGACGCGAGGCCGTCGAGCGTGTCGGCGCTGACGAGGATCTCGCCGGCCGTGGCGGCGGCTCCGATCCGCGACGCGACGTGGACGCCCTGTCCGCCGTAGTCGCTGGAGTCCTTCGCCGTGCGGAAGGCGCCGCCCGAGTGGGCGCCGATTCGAACGTCCGGGGCGACGATCTCCGCGCCGAGTGCACGCTGGATCGCGATCGCCGCGTCGATCGCGGCCTTCGGGTTCTCGAACGAGGCGAAGAAGCCGTCGCCCGTTTGCTTCACGATCTCGCCGCCGGCAGCCGAGATGCACTCGCGCACGACCTCGTCGTGACGTGCGAGCAGCCGCTTCCACTTGTCGTCGCCGAGCGTCTCGAGGAGCTTCGTCGAGTCCACGATGTCGGTGAACAGGAACGTCCGCCGCGCCTCGATGCGGCCCAGGAGCTCCTTCGCGCGCGACGCCTCGGGCCCTGCGCCGAGGCGCTCGAAGGTCGCGAGCGCCCCTTCGAGCTCGCCCATCCCGGCGTGCTCGTCGCCCGATCGCGTGTACGCCGTCCCGAGGAGCACTCGCGCACGGGCGGTCTCGTACGGAGCGCCGACGCTCTGCCAGTCGTCGCGCGCGCGACGCAGGGACTCGATCGCATTCGGCCAGTCCTTCTCGGCGACCTGGATCTGGCCGCGCGCGAAGTGCACGGTTGCGTCGAACGCGGCCGCTCGCTTGTTCCCGATCTTGTACGAGTCGACGATCTGCTCCGACTCGTCCGCCGCGGAGCGGGCGGTCTTCAGATCGCCGGCTGCGATCGCGATCTCCACCTGCGCCGGGAGGTGCCGGAAACGGATGAGCGGCTCCGTGGCGTCCTGCAGTGTGCGAGTGATCCCGGCGACCGCTGCAGCGACCTTTCCCTCGGCGAGCCGAAGGAGTGAGAGCCCCGGCTGTGGCTGACGACCCATCTCGTTCGAGATTCCGTACGCCTCCTCCGCTCCCGCGACGTCGCCGCGTCGCCGACGGATCTCGGCGATCTCGTAGTGCCCGAAGGCGGTGATCGAGCGGTCGAAGTCGTGGAGCTCCTCGCATGCGGCCATCGCCTGCGCCTCTGCCGCGGACCAGTCACCGCGGAGTCGGAGTACCTCCGCCCGGTGGATGCGGCACGCACCCGGGAAGCCCGAGACGTCGAGCTTGTCGCAGAAGCGGTTCGCAGCCTCGGTCCACTCGGCCGCGCGGCGGTAGTCCCCCAGGTCCTGGCAGGAGCTGATCGTGATGCAGTAGACGAGCCCCGAGGTGTGGGCGCGCAGATCGCCGCACATGGCCGATGCTGTCGCCTCGTCGAGGAGCGAGAGACCTTCGTCGATGTTGCCGAGCTTGATGTTCGCTCGTCCCTTGCCCGAGATGGAGAGCATCTGGCCGTCCCGGTCGCCCACGCGACTGGCGAGCTCGTACACCTCGTCGAAGAGCGTGATGGCTCGCTCGTACTCGCCCAGAGCGAACATCGCGGTCAGCGCCTTCACGAGCAGCAGACGCGCGTGCTCGGGCGCCTCGGGGAGATCGGCGAGCAGCCGTTCCGCGTTCGCCATCCAGCCGTTCGCGACCGCGAAGGAGCCACGGGCCTCGTAGTCCCACTGGAGCGTCAGCGCCATGCGCGCCGCGCCGAGCAGGTCTCCCTCGGACGTGTACGCGGAATACGCGCGCTCGCGGAGCGAGATCGCCTCGTCGAGCTTCCCGCTCCACCAGGCGGCCTCGCCGTAGCTCTCGAAGTCCGATGCCGTGAGCGGCGCGTCGCCGACGCCGAGGTACGCGCCGTACGCCGCGCGCCACGACTGGCGGGCTGCAGCTGCGCGGGCTTCCTCGAGCGAGTCGACGACCTGCGACATCACACCTATTGTCGCGACACCGCACGCGCACGGCAATTCGGTTACCCGTACCCCGGTCTCGACCTCGGGATCGTACGGCCGGCGGCGTCAGAAGGCGCCGGCGTAGCCGTTCAGCGCGGGCTGCCCGCCGAGGTGCGCGTAGAGGACACGCGATCCGGGTGTGATCCGTCCGGAGCGAACGAGATCGACGAGCGCAGCCATCGACTTCCCCTCGTACACGGGATCGGTGAGCATTCCCTCGAGGCGCGCGCACAGGCGGATCGCGTCGATGGTCTTGTCGTCAGGGATTCCGTACGTGCCGGCATGCCACTCGTCGAGGAGAATGATCTCGTCGTCGGCGAGGTGGCGGCCGAGGCCGATCGCGGCGGCGGTGAAGCGAGCGATGCGCGCGATCTGCGTCCAGGTCTGCTCGACGGTCGCCGAGCCGTCGATGCCGAGCACCGCGCGACCCGTCTGCTGGGCGGCGAAGCCGGCGATCATCCCGGCCTGCGTCGAGCCGGTGACCGAGCACACGACGACCGTGTCGAAGACGACGTCCAGCTCCCGCTCCTGCTCGGCCACCTCGTCGGCCCAGCGGGCGAAGCCGAGCCCGCCGAGCGGGTGGTCGGAGGCGCCCGCGGGAACGGCGTACGGCTTCCCGCCCGCTGCCTCGACCGACGCGAGTGCGTCCTCCCAGCTCTTCCGGATCCCGATGTCGAAGCCCGCGGGGTCGAGCCGGACGTCGGCGCCCATGATCCGGGAGAGCAGGATGTTGCCGACCTTGTCGTAGACGGCGTCCGGCCACTCGACCCAGCGTTCCTGTACGAGGACGCACTTGAGACCGAGCCGCGCTGCGACGGCGGCGACCTGGCGAGTGTGGTTCGACTGGACGCCTCCGATCGAGACGAGCGTGTCACAGCCCGTCGCGAGCGCGTCCGCGGCGAGGTACTCGAGCTTGCGCACCTTGTTGCCTCCGTACGCGAGCCCCGAGTTGCAGTCCTCGCGCTTCGCCCAGATCTCGACCTCGCCGCCCAGGTGCTCGCTCAGCCGGTCGAGGCGGTGGATCGGCGACGGGCCGAAGAGCAGCGGGACGCGATCGAACGCCTCGATGCCCATGGGCTCGATCCTATGCTGCGCGTCGCTCGAGCTCCTCCCGCACGCGCGGCACGACCTCGCGACCGAGCAACTCGATCGAGCGGAGGATGCCCTCGTGAGGGATGCCGCCGATCGTGAACTGGAGCAGGAAGCGGTCGTGCCCGAACAGCTCGTGCTGGAAGAGGATCTTGTCGACGACCTCCTGCGACGTCCCGACGAAGTTCGCCCCGCGCAGCGTCGCGGCCGTGTTGTAGTCCGCCCGCCGCATCGGCGACCAGCCTCGCTCCTGCCCGATCCGGTTCATCGCCGACGAGACGTACGGGAACGACTCCTCGAGCGCCTCTTCGCGCGTGGGGGCGATGTAGCCGTGCGAGTTGATACTGAGCCGTGGTGGCTCGAGGCCGGCTTCCTCCGCGCCGCGACGGTGAAGGTCGACGAACGGCTTGAACTTCTCGGGGAGCCCGCCGATGATCGCGAGCGCCATCGGCAGGCCGAGCATGCCCGCCCGCACGGCCGACTCCGGTGTTCCGCCGACGGCGACCCAGACCGGGAGCGGGTCCTGCAGCGGGCGCGGGAACACGCCGTTCCCATCGGGCGTCGCGCCCGTCTCGCGGATGCGCAGCAGCCGCTCGAGCTTCTCCGCGAAGAGCACGTCGTACTCGCGGAGGTCGTAGCCGAAGAGCGGGAACGACTCGATGAAGGAGCCGCGACCGACCATGATCTCCGCCCGGCCGCCCGAGAGGAGGTCGAGCGTCGAGAACTCCTGGAAGACCCGGATCGGGTCGTCCGAGCTCAGGACGGTCACGGCGCTCGTGAGACGAACGCGCTTCGTCCGCGCCGCGACGGCCGCGAGGACGACCGCCGGCGTCGAGACCGTGAAGTCGGGCCGGTGGTGCTCGCCCACCCCGAAGACGTCGAGGCCGACCTCGTCGGCGAGCTCGGCCTCCTCGAGGAGCTCGCGCAGGCGTTGCTCGGCGCTCTCGCCCTCGCGCGTGTCCGCGAACGTGAAGACACCGATCTCCACGCCGAGGTTCTACCGGTCGAGCGCCGGCCTACCGACGGCGCACGGCGCCCGTGATCGCGAGCGCAGTGCCGGCGGCGAAGAGCACGCCGACGCCGAGCAGCCCGAGCCCGATCCACAGGACGGAGTCGAGCTCCGCTCCGATGCTCATGTCCGATGCCACCCCTCGCGAGGCGTCGGTGTTCATCAGGACGACGCGCCAGGTGCCGTCCTCCGGCTCCCAGTCGACGGTCTGCTCGCCCGAGCCGGACACGGAGGCGGCCCAGAACCTCTGACTGGCGGGTGGCGCCGAGGGCGCGCCGCCGGGGCGTCCCTGATACTCGGGGTCTCCACTGTTGTCGAGGTCGTCGATCTCGTCGCGGTCGACGTCCCGCAGATAGCGGTCGACCGCCGCCGCCGGTCCGATGCCGACGAAGACGGGGCGGTCGCTATCGCTGCGGATACGGACCGTCCCGAGGAAGGTGTCGAGCGCCCACTCCGCGCCTCCCGTGTCGAGCTCGGCGCTCTCGGACACGATGGCGTAGGTCGAGGTCGTGAGCCCGCGGGTCGGCGACATGAGGAAGCCGTCGTCGTCGCGCTGCGTCCGGTCGATGGCGACGAGCGCGCACCCGCTGGCGAGGAAGCCGAACGCGAGGATCCCGGCGATGACGCCGAGGACGATGAGGACGACCTTGCCCCCCGAGCCGCCCTTGCTCGGCGTCGAAGCCGAGGTCGTCGGCTGCTCCGCCGCGAGCGGGTGCAGGTCCGAAGCGGCCGGGACGTCCGGGCCCGCCACGTCGCTGCCTCCCTGGTCGAGCCGGAACGGCGGGTACTCGTCCCGCATGAGGAGGACGTAGCCCGCGACGCGCGCGACCCAGCGGTCGAGGCCGAGGGCGAAGTCGAACATCCCTCGCGGATAGCGCGCCGTGAAGAGGAGCGCGATCGCCGCGAAGAACACGACGACGCCGATGAGGCCCGTGTGGAAGCCGACGCCCCAGACCCGGTCGTAGTCGCCGGCGCGGGAGGCGGCGAACCCGCCGCCGCCGAGGAAGAAGCCGACGATGACGTACTGCGGGATGGCGAGCAGCCACCACTTCACGAGGACGAGCCCGCGCGACAGTCGTTCCGGGTAGTCGATGTGCAGGTGTGCCGGATAGTCGGCCACGTCGTCGAGGGTGAACGGCGGGTAGCGGTCGGTGCCGAGCGCGGCATACGAGTAGAAGGCGACCCGCCAGGTCCAGCGCATGACACCGAGGTTGAAGTCGAAGATCGCCCGCGGATAGCGACCGGTGAGGAGGATCGCGAAGAAGGCGATCACGGTCAGGACGAACAACGTGAGCCAGAGGAACGCGAGAATGATGTAGTGCGGGATCGCGAGGAGCCACTTCACGAGCCAGAGCCAGCGGCCGACCCTCGAGTCGAGCTCGCCCTCGAGGCGCACGGGGTACGGCGCTCGCTCGCTCGAGGCTTCCATGGCGCCCACTCTTACACGGCGTCCCGTGCTCGCGGAGCCCGGGGCGAGGAGATGCACACGTGCACGGCCACGATCAGCGCCACGACGGCGACTCTGAGCCAGTGCTCCCAGCCCGTCTCGTACACGAGGTAGGCGACCGTCCACGGCAGCGTGACGAGCCACATGAGCGCTTCCCACACGATCGGAAGCTCGCGCAGCCAGTCGTAGGCGTCGTCGAGCGTCGACGGGGACGCCGCGAGCAGTGCGACGAACGCGCCCCAGAGCCCGGCCATGAGCGCGAGGAACGCCGAGCCCGGAGCCTGCATCGGCACAGCTGTGCCTCGGCTGCGGGCGGCCTCGACGGTGATCTCGCTCATCTGCGCACCTCCTTCTTCGATCGGAGCGTCGCCGACCGAAACGACACGGGCATCGGGAGTTGTCCGCACCCCGTTGCGGAGGACAACGGGTAGCCTCCGCGCCCATGAGCGAGGAGACGCAGAGCAGCGAGAACGGCAAGAAGCCCGACCACGAGCCGCCTGCGGGCGCAGAGACAACGGGCTCGTGGGGCCGCGGGCGCAAGGCGATCCAGTACACCGCCACTGCGAAGTGGACCGTTCTTCGGAAGAAGGAGAAGCCGGCCGCCGAGATCTTCTCGGTCTCGTACATCGCGGAGGGCGACGATCGCAGCCGACCGCTGACCTTCGTGTTCAACGGCGGCCCGGGAGCCGCGTCGGCCTACCTGCACATGGGTGCCGTCGGTCCGCAGCGGGTCGAGTTCCCGCCGGACGGGACGTTGCCGACCGTGCCCGCCCGCCTGGTCGAGAACGAGTCGTCGTGGCTCGCGTTCTCGGACCTCGTCTTCGTCGACCCCGTCGGCACGGGGTTCAGTCGCGTCATCGAGCCCGAGAAGAAGGGTGACGGCAAGGACGGTGCCGGCAAGCCCGACGACGCCGCACCCGACCCGAAGGAGTACTTCGGCTACAAGCGCGACCTCGAGTCGCTCTGCGAGTTCATGGGCCGCTGGCTCTCCGATAACAACCGCTGGGGCTCCCCCGTCTTCATCGCCGGCGAGAGCTACGGGGGCTATCGCGTTGGCCGGCTCGTGCGCCAGCTCCAGGAATCGGCGGGAGTGGGTCTGAACGGCGCGGTCCTCATCTCGCCGGCGCTCGAGATCACGAGCCTCGTACCGACCGACTACGACACGCTCGGCTGGGTCGACCGCGTGCCGACCATGACGGCCGCCGCGCTCCACCACGGCAGGTCGCGTGCCTTCCGAAAGGGCTCATCACTCGAGAAGGCGCTGCGGGCGGCGGAGGAGTTCGCGACGGGCGACTTCACGATCTTCCTGACGAGGGGTGCTGCGCTCCCGGCGAAGGAGCGCACCCGGATCCTGTCGCGGCTCGCCGATCTCATCGGGCTCCCGCTCGACGTCGTCACGCGCGCGGAGGGTCGCATCACGATCCAGCGGTTCGTGCGCGAGCTCTTGCGTGACGAGCGCAAGGTCGTCGGCCTCTACGACACGACGATCACCGCGACCGACCCGTTCCCGGACCGCGACGAGTTCGGTTGGCCCGATCCCACCCTGTCGGGGATCAGCCCCGCCTACACGTCGGCGGTGAATCGGGTGCTTCGCTCCGAGATCGGCGTCGTGACCGACCGCGAGTACGCCCTTCTCTCCTACGAGGTGTTCACGTCGTGGAAGAACGACGCCGAGAGTCACGCCTTCGCGCCGCCGCCCGGCGCGACCGACGACTTCCGCTACGGCATGGCGCTCAACCCGCACATGCACGCCTTCATCACCCACGGCCAGTACGACCTCGTGACGCCCTACTTCACGAGCGACCGCCTGCGGAACCTGATGAAGCTCGATCCGCAGATGGCCGATCGCCTCACGGTCCAGCACTACGGCGGCGGGCACATGTTCTACGCGTGGGAGACGAGCCGGCACGCGTTCACCGCCGCGATCGCCGCATTCGTCGCGAACGCGACGTAGCTAGCTGCTGTTCGCGGCGACGTAGCTCGCTGCGAGCTTCTTCGGCGCCTGGATGAGCCAGGCGTCCTCCAGGCGCTCCCACAGCTCGTCACGACCGATCGCGTCGACGTCGATCTGGACTGCCGGGAACCCCGTGTAGTGCGGGCTCGTGAAGTACATGTCGGGGTTCGACTGAAGGATGAGCTCCTTCTCCTCGCGCTCGACGCGAACGGCGAGGCCTCCGCCGTCGCGCTCCCGTGCCTCCCACGCAAAGCCCTTTCCGCGGACGCTGAATGCGACTCGTCCCGAGCTCGCTGCCTCGACCTCGGGGAGGGAGAGCGCGAGCTTCCGCACCGTCTCCCAGTCCGCCACGACTAGTCCCCGGCCTCGACGAACGCGTCCGCGAGTCGTTTCGGCGCACGGAGGAGCCAGGAGTCCTCGATCCGCTCCGCGAGCTCGTTCGGCTCGATCACGTCCATGCGGACGAGCAGGATCGGATGGCCGTGGTAGTGCGGGGTCTGGAAGTAGCGGTCGGGTGCGGTCTCGAGGAAGAGCGGCAGTTCGCCGGGGTCGACCCGCACGGCGAGCGCGCCCTCGGCCGCGTCGTCGGGGCTCACCCAGACGAAGAGCTTGCCCTTCACCTTGAAGCAGGGCTTCCCGTACGTCGTCGACTCCTCGGCGCCCGGGAGCGACGCTGCCAGCTCACGAACCGTTGTCCAGTCGGCCATGGCGTGACGATAGTCTCGGCGCGCGCATGAGGACGTGGATCGGGATCGCGGCGTCGTTCGGCGCTGCGGCGTTGCTCGGCGTCCTCCACCATGCGGACGCGAGCGCGGTGCTGCAGTTCGTGGTCGGGATCGGGGCACTCGCGCTGCTGGCGTGGGTCGTCGGCGTCGGCACCGAGGTCGTGGCGTCGCGCTTCGGCCCCGCTGCGACCGGCGTGCTGCAGTCGACGCTCGGGAACCTGCCGGAGCTCTTCATCGTGATCTTCGCGCTCCGTGCAGGTGAGCTGGTCGTTGCACAGACGTCGATCCTCGGCTCGCTGCTCGCGAACGCCCTGCTCGTCCTCGGCCTCGCGATCGTCGCCGGCGCGTTTCGCGCGGAGGACGGCGTGATGCGCTTCCGACGCCGTCTCCCCAACGACACCACGATGCTTCTCATGCTCGTCGTCTTCATGATCGCGATCATCTCGACGTCGCTCTCGCTCGGGGACAGGGCGGCGGACAACGCGGAGACGATCTCGGTCATCGGGGCGATCCTGATCCTGTGCGTCTACGGCGCGTGGCTCGCGAACTACCTGCGCGCCGGTGCCGAGCAGGAGCCGGCGATCGACGAGGGCCACGCCCCGCCGCTCGCGTTCAGCGCCGGCGTCGTCGTGCTCGCGCTGGCCGGCGTCGCCGCTGCGTTCACCTCCGAGTGGTTCGTCGCGGTCATCGACCCGGCGACCGAGGAGCTCGGGATCTCGAAGGCGTTCACGGGCCTCGTCATCGTGGCGATCGCCGGGAACGCCGTCGAGAACGTCGTCGGCATCCAGCTCGCCTGGAAGCGGCGGTACGACCTCGCAATCTCGGTCGTGAAGAACTCGGTCGCCCAGATCGCTGCGTTCCTGTACCCGGCGCTCGTCCTCATCTCCCTGCTCTTCTCGGAGCGCCTCACATTCGGGCTGCCGAACACCGGGCTCGTCCTCGTGGTTGCGCTCGTGTTCGCGGCGCTCGCGATCTGGCAGATCACGGGCGATGGGGAAGCCGCCGTGTACGAGGGCCTCGCCCTCGTCGCGACGTACGCGCTGCTGGCGACGGTCGTCTGGTTCGAATAGGTCAGGCGGTGACGGTTGCGGCTGCGCCCTCGCCGACCGCAACGACGTCCTCACGGCGCAGGAGCACCGCGAGGAGCACCGCTGCGACGGCGACGAGCGCCGCGCTGCCGATGTACGCGACGTGGAAGCCGTCGACGAGCGCCTGTGCCTGGTCGGCGGGACCGGGCTCGCGGCCGAGCCCGCTCAGCGAGTCCTCCGTCTTGCTCACCGCGAACGTCGAAAGGATCGCCAGTCCGAGCGCACCCCCGACCTGCTGCGACGTGTTGTAGAGACCGGAGGCGAGGCCGGCGTCGTCCGTCGGGATCCCGCTCGTCGCGATCAGCGTGACCGGGACGAACGTGAGGCCCATCCCGATCGACGTGAGCATGACCGGAAGCAGGAAGTCGCCCACGTAGCTGCCGCCGGGCTCGAGACGCACGAAGAGCAGCAGGCCGACGACCGCCATGACCATCCCGATCAGTGGCACCTCCCGGGCACCGATCGCCGGCACGAGTTTCTGCGAGACCCCCGCCCCGATGATGATCCCCGCGGTGAAAGGAAGGAACGCGAGCCCCGCTTCGAGCGCCGAGTAGCCCAGGACGCGCTGGAGATAGAGCGTGTTGAAGAAGAACATCGCGAACAGGCCGGACGCGACGAGGAACATCACGACGTTCGCGGCGCGGACCGTCCGCACGCGGAAGATCGACAGACGGACGAGCGGCTCCGCCGAGCGGCTCTCGATGACGACGAACGCGATCAGTAGAGCCGCCGCGAGCGCGAAGAACCCGCCCGTGTGCAGCGACGTCCAGCCCTTCTCCTGCGCTTTCACGATCCCGTAGACGAGGGCTATCAGCCCGGCGGTCACCGTGGCGGCGCCCGCGACATCGAAGCTCTTGTGCGCGTGCTCGTCGCGTGACTCCGGGACGTACTTGAGCGCGGCGACGAAGACGGCGACGCCGACGGGGACGTTCACGAAGAAGATCCACGGCCAGGACAGCGCCTCCACGAGGATGCCGCCGAGGACGAGGCCGACCGCGCCGCCGCCGACCGCGATCGCGGCCCAGACGCCCATCGCCTTCGTCCGCTCGGCGCCCTCGGAGAAGGTGGCGGTGATGATCGACAGCGCCGCGGGGGCGATCAGCGCGGCGCCGAGGCCCTGCACGCCGCGAAACAGGATCAGCACCCCGGAGCTCCAGGCCAGGCCGTTGAGAAGCGACGCGATCGTGAACACGACGAGGCCGATGAGGAAGACCTTCTTCCGCCCTGTGAGGTCGCCTGCTCGGCCGCCCAGGAGCAGGAAGCCGCCGAAGGTCAGCGCGTACGCGTTGACGATCCACTGGAGATTGGACTCGCTGAGCCCGAGGTCCTTCTGGATCGACGGGAGCGCGACGTTGACGATCGTGGCGTCCAGGATGACCATGAACTGCGCCATGCAGACGAGAACGAGGACGAGCCACGGATTGACGTGAAGCCCCCGGCCAGCGGGACGTTCGATCGCGACGTCGGCCATGACGAGCCCACCCTAGCGATCGCAGTTAGGGTCGCCGGCATGACCGAGATGCGCCTCTACGACCTGCGCGTGACGGTCGACCGGATCGAGGGCCGTTCCGTCTGCGGGCTCGAGGTCGGCGACTACTTCGAGGTCACCGAGTCGAGCCGCGTCCGCATTCCGGAGGGCAAGCACTTCTGTCTCTTCGCGCTGCAGGCCGTCCTCCCGCTGCTTCCCGCGAAGATGCGGCGGCTTCCCGACGAGGACTGGCTCGAGCAGGATTCGCTCGTCGCGTGCCCGGATCCGGATGAGCGCCTCGTCATGCGCATCGAGCGGATCGGCGAGCAAACGCTCGTCACCGAGGAGCTGACGTAGCCCGCGAGCTCGGGTTCGGCGTCAGGACGAACCTGGCGCCGGAGGAGTACGAGACGCTCGCGCGACGCGCCGAGGCTGCCGGCATCGACGTCCTCTCCGTCTACCACGACCTCCTCGACCAGCCGGCGATCGGTCCGCTCCTCCTCATGGCCCGCGTCACCGAGCGGATCCGGCTCGGTCCGGCAGCGCTCAATCCGTTCACCCTGCATCCGTACGAGATCGCCGGGCAGATCGCGATGCTCGACTCTGTCTCGCATGGCCGGGCGTTCCTCGGACTGGCGAAGGGCGCGTGGCTCGACCGGCTCGGCATCGAGGAGGAGCGGCCGCTCGCCGGGCTGCGCGAGGCCGTCGCGATCGTCCACGCGTTGCTCGCGGGCGACGACGCAGGGGTCGAGGGCGAGCGGTTCACGCTCTCGTCGGGAACGACGCTCTCGTACCCTCGGGAGCGGTCCGACGTTCCGCTCCTGATCGGGACGTGGGGAAGAGACACGGTGCGCTGGGCGGGCACGGTCGCGCAGGAGGTGAAGGTCGGCGGAAGCGCCAACCCCGATCTCGTGCCGATCGTGCGCGAGTGGATCGACAACCCCGAGGTGAAGGTCGTCCTCGGCTCGGTCAGTGTCGTCGACGACGACGGCGACTGGGCCCGCAAGCGGGCGACGGCAGCAGTCACGCCATACCTCGACGTCGTCGCGCACCTCGATCCGACGCTCGGGCTCGAGCCGGGCGAGCCGCCGCCGGTCGAACGCTTCTGCATCGCGGGCACCCCGGAGGAGGTGGCGGCCAGGGTCGTCGAGCTCTGGGATGCCGGAGCGGACCGCGTCGAGCTCGGGACGCCGCAGGGCCGTTCGCCGCTCGCGGGCGTCGGGCTCGTGTGCGACCGCGTTCTGCCGCTTCTGCGGGACTGAACGCATCCGGTACGGTGCGCCGATGTCGTCGGCAACGCTTGGCGTCGAGCAGCAGCTGGAGGCGTACCGCGTCGAGCTGACGGGCTACTGC
Organism: Gaiellaceae bacterium; assembly: GCA_035758735.1. Lineage (GTDB taxonomy): Bacteria > Actinomycetota > Thermoleophilia > Gaiellales > Gaiellaceae > GMQP-bins7. The sequence goes on along the minus strand of DASTWH010000337.1, from coordinate 3,380 downwards.
TACCGGATGCTCGGCTCGGTGGACGCCGAGGACGCCGTGCAGGAGACGTTCATCCGCGCCTGGCGCTCGATCGACCGCTTCGAGGGCCGCTCGGCGCTGCGTTCGTGGCTCTACAGCATCGCCACGAACGTCTGCCTCGACATGCTCGAGGCGCGCAAGCGTCGTGCGCGGCCGATGGACCTCGGGCCGGCAGGAGCACCGGTCGTCGAGAACCTCCGGACGCCGGATCAGCTCTGGATCGAGCCGATGCCCGACGGCCTGGTGATCCCCGACGGAGACCCGGCGGAGATCGTCGCCGGCCGCGAGTCTGTGCGGCTCGCGTTCGTCGCGGCGCTGCAGCAGCTTCCGGCGCGCCAGCGAGCGGTGCTGATCCTGTGCGAGGTCCTCCGCTGGAAGGCGTCCGAGGTCGCCGAGCTGCTGGAGACGAGCGTTGCGTCGGTGAACAGCGCCTTGCAGCGTGCCCGAGCGACTCTCGAAGCGAGCGAGCTGACCCAGGCGACGACGTCGCCGTCCGTGGACGAGGCCGACGACGAGCTTCTTCGGCGCTACGTCGACGCGTTCGAGCAGTACGACATGGAGACGCTCACATCGTTGATCCACGAGGACGCGACCCAGTCGATGCCGCCCTTCGACCTCTGGCTCGCCGGCCGCGACGACATCCTCACGTGGTGGTTCGGCCCGGGCATCGGCTGCCGCGGGTCACGTGTCATCCCGGTGCGCTCGGCGAACGGCGCTCCGGCGTTCGGCCAGTACAAGCCTGCGGAGAGCGGCGAGGGCTACGAACCCTGGGCGCTCCAGGTCGTCGAGATCGAGGACGGGCGGATCGTCGAGTTCAGCTTCTTCCTGGAGGTCGAGAAGCTCTTCCCGCAGTTCGGCCTACCGCTGGACTACGCCGCTCGCTGAGGACGTTCGTGAGGCCCATCAGCTCGACGAGCTCGAGGAGCGGCTCGGAGGCGTTTCGGAGCATCACCCGGCAGCCGCGCCGACACGCCGCCAGCTGAAGCCGGGCGAGCGCGTCGACCGTGACGGCCTCGGGGTCGACCCCCTCGACGTCGCAGACCACGACGTGGCCGCTCTCGGCGAGCAGCGCGCACACCCGGTCGCAGAGACCGGGGAGGTCGGCACGCGTGATCGGGCCGCGGATGGCGAACGCGACCTCGGACGGCCCGGGATGTGGAGGCATCGCCGGTAGGACCGGCTCTGCGCTCGAAGCTCATCGGCCTGGTGAACGCCTGGTATCCGTTCGACCTTCGGCTGGCTCTGGTTCCGCAAGATCGGTACGGTTGCAGCAAGCCGCCCTCGAGCCGTCATGTCGCAGCCGCCACTCGGGAAGAAATGCGGCCGCCGATGAGTTCTAGGGTGCTTAGCCGTCGTATGGAGAACGCAACCGAGGGGGCAGGACATGTCTGACCACACCATCGGAAACGATCCGGGCAGCGATCGGCTCGCGGCTCACGAACGACTTTCGACGGGCGGGCTCGCGCGCTGGATGCGCTGGTGCGCAAATCACCCCTGGAAGGTCGTGCTGGGCTGGGTGGGCATCATCGCCCTCCTCATCGTGCTCGTCGCGACCGTCGGCGGGAGCCTGAAGGACGAGTTCGAGATCCCGGGCTCCGACACGCAGCGTGCGACCGACCTCATCGAGTCGGAGTTCGCGTCCGAACAGGGCTCCGTGCTCAACCTGGTCTTCGCCGCGCCCGAGGGTGAGACCCTCGACACGCCCGAGCGCAAGACGGCGATCGAGGACGCGGTCGCGAAGCTCAAGACGTCGGAGTTCGCCCCGAGTGGGGACACGGTCGGCATCGACAGCGTCGGCGACCCGTTCTCCAAGCAGACCTTCTCCGAGGACGGACGAATCGCGTACACGGAGGCCCAGTTCTCGGACGTCATCGAGACCGCGGACCGATCGCGGGTCGTCGCCGTCCAGGACGCCGTTCGCGCAGCCGTCGAACCGGCCGGAGTGACCGTCGAGTTCAACGGCGACGCCGAGTTCCCGCCGATCGAGCAGGGCACGCAGGAGCTCCTCGGCTTCCTCGCCGCCTTCATCGTCCTCCTCCTCGTCTTCCGGACATTCGTCGCGACGGCGATCCCGATCGCCCTCGCGCTCGTCGCCGTCGCCACGGCGTTCATCCTGCTGTTCATCCTCGCCGGGTTCACGAGCATCAACACGATCACGCCCATCCTCGTGTCGATGATCGGGATCGGCGTCGGCATCGACTACTCGCTCTTCATCGTCACGCGGTTCCGCCAGTACCTCCACGAGGGGCTCCCGCCGTGCGACGCGGCGGCGGAGGCGGGCGCGTCTGCAGGGCGGGCCGTCATCTTCGCCGGCGTCACGGTCGCGATCTCGGTGACGGGACTCGCGTTCTTCGGTCTCGACTTCGTCACGAAGCTCGGCATCGGTGGCGCGCTCGGCGTCCTCACGACCGTGCTCATCGCGAACTCACTGCTGATCGCCGTTCTGGCGAAGCTGGGGCACAAGGTGGACCGTCTGAAGGTCCCGTTCCTCAGAAAGCTCGACGACTCGGAGGAAGCCCGCGACAGGACATACATCGCGCGCTGGGGTCGCTTCGTGACCGCCCACGCAAAGCCGGTGTTCTGGATCCTGCTCGTGGTCGGGCTGCTACTCGCCTCGGGCTCGGCGCTCGTCCGGCTCGGCGCCTCCGACCAGGGGACGCAGCCGACCCAGCAGACGGCTCGGCGTGCGTACGACCTGCTCGCCGAAGGCTTCGGACCGGGCTTCAACGGCCCGATCCCGATCGTCATCGACGTCAACGGCGACCAGGAGGCCCCGCAGCGCGTGTACGAGGGCGTGCAGGCGCTCGGAGCGAGCGGCGACGTCGCCTCCGTCGGCGAGCCGCAGTTCAACGACGCGAAGACCGTCGCGATCGTGTTCGTGACGCCGGACTCGGCGCCGCAGGACGAGGCGACGGCCGACCTCGTCCACCATCTCCGGGACGACGTGGTGCCGGCCGCGACCGAGGGCAGCGACGCCGCCGTCTACGTGTCGGGCCTGAACGCCGCGTTCATCGACATCGCAGACCGGATCATGGAACGGCTGCCCATCTTCCTCCTGTACGTGGTCGGCGTCACGTTCATCGTGCTGGCGATGGCGTTCCGGTCGATTGTCGTCTCGCTGACGGCGGCGATCTCCACGATCCTTTCGGCCTTCGTGGGGTTCGGGGTCCTGACGCTCGTCGTCCAGGAAGGCCACCTCATGAGCCTGATGGGCCTCGACGTCAAGGGGCCGATCGAGACGTTCGTACCGCCGATCGCGTTCGCGATCCTGTTCGGCCTGTCGATGGACTACATGGTGTTCCTCACGAGCCGCATCCGTGAGGAGCACGTCCACGGCCTCAAGACGAGAGCTGCGGTCGAGC
>DASTWH010000283.1:0-5843 GCA_035758735.1 Gaiellaceae bacterium | reverse complement strand
GGGTTCTCGGTGTACGCCGCCGCCAGGCGCGCCTTCACCTCGGGCGTCAGGATCCCCGCCTCCTCTTGCTGTTCGGGCGACAGGAACTTCTTGCCCATCCAGCGGAAGATGTAGTCGACGATCGACTTCGCGACGCGGATGTCGGAGTCGTTCGTCATCCCGCTCGGCTCGAAGCGCATGTGGCTGAACTTCGAGACGTAGACCTCGAGCGGCACGCCGTACTGGAGCCCGAGCGAGACGGAGATCATGAACGAGTTCATGAGGCCGGCCAGGGTCGTGCCCTCCTTGGCGATGTCCACGAAGATGTCGCCGGGCGTCCCGTCGTCGAAGAGGCCGACGTGGATGTAGCCCTCGTACTCGCCGACCTTGAACTTGCGGCCGACCTCGATGCGGTCGTCCGGCAGGCGGCGCCGCTGCGGCAGCGCACCGACGACACCCGAGACGGGCGCGAGCGTCGTCGCGCCGGCGTCACCCTTCTTCGAGAGCGGCTGCGCGACCTTGCAGTTGTCGCGGTAGATCGCGATCGCCTTGACGCCCAGCTGCCACGACTCGATGAGGAGCTGGGAGATCTCGTCGACCGTGATCTCCTCCGGCAGGTTGACCGTCTTCGAGATGGCGCCGGAGATGAAGGGCTGGACCGCGCCCATCATCTTCACGTGCCCCATGTAGTGGATCGCGCGGTCGCCGATCGCACAGTCGAAGACGGGGTAGTGCTCTGCCTTGACGTACGGGGCGCCGACGATCGTGTTCCGTTCGTCGATGAACGCGACGATCTCGTCGCCTTCGTTCGGCGCGTAGCCGAGCTCCTCGAGCGCCATCGGGACCGTCTTGTTGACGATCGTGATCTCGCCGCCGCCCACGAGCTTCTTCGACTTCACGAGCGAGAAGTCCGGCTCGACCCCGGTCGTGTCGCAATCCATCATGAAGCTGATCGTCCCGGTCGGCGCGAGCACCGTGGCCTGCGCATTCCGCCAGCCCGAGACCTCGCCGAGCTCGAGTGCGTCGTCCCATGCTCGCCGTGCCGCCGACAGCAGGTCGTTCGGCACCGAGTGTGCGTGCTCGATGTTGGCGACGGCGGCGCGGTGCTTCGCCATCACGCCGATCATCGGCGCGGCGTTCCGCCGGTAGCCCGCGAACGGGCCCATGCGGGCCGCGGTGCGAGCCGACGTGGCGTAGGCGTGGCCGGTCATGAGCGCGGTGATGGCGGCGGCGTAGGCGCGACCCTCGTCCGAGTCGTATGGCAGACCGCGCGCCATGAGCAGCGCGCCGAGGTTCGCGTAGCCGAGCCCGAGCTGGCGGAACGCCTTCGCGTTGCGCCCGATCTCGGGCGTCGGATACGACGAGTAGCCGACAGCGATCTCCTGCGCGAGGAAGACGACGTCCACCGCGTGCTCGAACGCCTCGACGTCGAACTCGCCGTCCTCGCGGCGGAACTTCATGAGGTTCAGCGAGGCGAGGTTGCAGGCCGAGTCGTCGATGGACATGTACTCCGAGCACGGGTTCGACGCGTTGATGCGGCCCGTGTTCGGGAGCGTGTGCCACGAGTTGATCGTCGTGTCGTACTGGACGCCGGGATCGGCGCACTCCCACGCGGCCTCCGCGATCTGGCGGAGGAGCTCGCGCGCATCCGTCGTCTCGACGACCGAGCCGTCCGTGCGCGCGGTGAGGTTCCACTCCTTGCCCTCGATCACCGCCTCCATGAACTGATCAGTCACACGGACCGAGTTGTTCGCGTTCTGGTACTGGATCGAGGCCCAGTCGGGCGAGTTCAGCGACATGTCGTAGCCCGCCGACTCGAGGACGCGTGCCTTCCGCTCCTCCTTGGCCTTGCACCAGATGAACTCCTCGACGTCCGGGTGATCGACGTCGAGCACGACCATCTTCGCCGCGCGCCGCGTCTTGCCGCCGGACTTGATCGTGCCGGCGGAGGCGTCGGCGCCGCGCATGAAGCTCACCGGGCCGCTCGCGTAGCCGCCCTTCGAGAGCTGCTCCTTCGAGGAGCGCAGCCGGGAGAGGTTGACGCCGGAGCCCGAGCCGCCGCGGAAGATGATCCCCTCGCGCCGGATCCAGTCGAGGATCGACTCCATCGAGTCGTCGATCGAGAGGATGAAGCACGCGCTGCACTGCGGCTGCTTCTCGAAGCCGACGTTGAACCAGACCGGGGAGTTGAAGGACGCGTACTGCTTGACGAGGATCGTCTTGAGCTCGGCCTCGAAGGTGTCCGCCTCCTCGTCGCTCGCGAAGTAGCCGCCGTCGCGGCCCCAGCCGCCGATGGTGTCGACGACGCGGCCGACCATCTGCCTGACGGAGTGCTCGCGCTCGGGGGAGGCCATGCGGCCACGGAAGTACTTCTGCGCGACGATGTTCGTCGCGGTCTGCGACCAGAACTTCGGGAACTCGACGTCCTTCTGCTCGAACGTCGGGCCGTCCTTGCCCGGGATGTGTGCGTCCCGCAGCTCCCATTCGACCTGCTCGAACGGATCGATGCCGGGGACGGTGAAGTAGCGCCTCGGAGCGACGCTCGCCTCGGTGTCGACGACCGTGTTCACGACCTCGTCGGTCGCCTTCTCAAGGACCTGCGCGCGCTCCGCGGTTGCCATCGCTTCCTCCCGAGCCGAGTTCGACATCACGACTTCCCGCTTCGGTGAGCGACGTTCGTCATACGAGCGGGCAGGGGATGGTAGGAAGCGGTCCCGACGGAGAATTTATGCGCAATTTGCAGGGAAATTCGAGGCCTCACGACCTCCTGATTGTACCCGTTCGGCCGTTCTGGCCGCCGCGCGCTACGCGAGAGGGTCGTCGCCGACGTCGTCGGCGTGCGCCGCCTGGCGGCGTCGCGAGAGGTAGCCCAGACCGCCTGCTCCGAGCAGCAGGATCGACATTCCGCCGAGCACGAGCAGCGGGATCGGAACCGACGAGGGACTGGACGTGTCGACGTCGGGTGCGACCTCTCCTCCCGGGTCGCCCGATCCGGGATCCGAGCCGCCGTTCGGGCCGCCGCTTCCGTTGTCGCCGTTCCCACCGTTTCCGTTTCCGCCGTTCGCCCCCCCGCCTGGCTGCCGTGCGCAGTCGTCGGCCGAGCCGTCGGCGCTCGGATCGCAGCCGCCCTCGTCGAGGTTGCCCCGCAGAGCGCTCTGCAGTGCGCGCGTGATGACGTCCTCGGCGTCGACGTACGGCCCGATGTCCTCCGGGATCGCGTCGATCGCCTCCTCGTAGCAGTTGAGGGGATAGAGCTTGTCGATCCGGCCGTTGTCGTACCAGTCGGCGAGGACCTGCTGACCGCACTTCGTCGCCGCGCCTGCCGTGCCCGCGAAGGAGAGAGCCGCGATCGCGCTCAGTGCGACGACGACCGCCACGAGGCACGGGCGGAGCGAGCGGTCGCGTGTCACGGGTGAGATCTCACGGGGCGGGGCGGAAGGGCCAGGGAGAGCGGAGTCTTCCCTCACGGGGTGAGCCGGTGGTGTGGGGAGAGTAAACGAATTGTTAGACGGCACGTGACCATACCCTGCCCGTCGGCCGAGAAAAACCGAAGCCGCTGCTAGCGTGGCCCGCCATGGACTCGGCGTCGGAGCCGTCCGCACGCCCCTCCGCGACCGTCCCTCTCGTCCTCGCAGCGCTCGTCGGCGCATCGCTCGCGAGCGCGATGTTCGCAGGGGACGGGTCGGGTACGCGCGGCACGCTGCCGGTCGGGGGCGGAGCGCTGCTCCTGCTCACCGTCGCTCTCGTTCTCGTCGCCTTCGGAAGGATCTCCGCGCCGCGGCTCGGCCGCGCCGGCGCCGTTCTCCTCGGGTCGTTCGTCCTTCTGGTCGCCTGGCTCGGTGCCACCGTCTGGTGGTCGATCGTCCCCGATCGGAGCTGGGACACCTTCAACAAGAGCGTCGCGTACGTCGCCTTCCTCGGGCTCGGGTTCGTCCTCGCCGGCCTCGGCCGGGCGATCGCAGTGCGACTTGCGGCGTCGATGCTCGCCATCGTCATCGGTACGACGCTGGTGTGGGCACTCGTCACGAAAGCCGTGCCGGCGTTCGCCGAGGACGAGCGGGTCGCGCGCCTCAACGAGCCGGTCGATCACTGGAACGCGCTCGCCCTCCTGGCCGACGTCGCGATCGTCCTCGGGCTCTGGCTCGCGACCACGGACGCACATCGCCGTGTCGTGCGTGTCGCGGGCGGGCTGCTCGTGTACGTGGCGACGCTCGCACTGCTGCTCACGCTCTCGCGTGCCGGTGTCGTCGTCGGTGTCGCGGTCATCGGGCTGTGGCTCGCGCTCACGAGTGAGCGGGTTCAGAGCGGCCTCGTGCTCGTCGCGTCGGCAGGCCCCGCGCTCCTCGTCGCCGGCTGGGCATTCACGCGCGATGCGTTGACGGAGGACCTGGCTCCCCGCGCGGATCGCGTCGCGGACGGCGCCGTCTTCGGCGTGCTCGCGCTCGTGGGAGCGCTCGTCGTCCTCCTCGTCGTCTCGCTCGCGCTGCGGCGCTCGCTCGACGCAGCACGGCGCCGCGTCGTCGGCCGCTGGCTCATCGCGATCGCGGCGGTCCTCGTCGTCGCCGCGGCGGTGGGAGCGAGCGTCGCGGCTGCCGACGCGGTCTCCTCGGGTCGCAAGTGCGCCGAGGTGGTCAACGACCCGAGCCGCTTCGGATCGCTGGACGTCTCGAACCGCCTGTGCTGGTGGGAAGAGGCAGTCGACGTCTACCGCGCACACGCGCCGGAGGGCGCCGGCGCCGGCACGTTCGAGATCGCGCGCAAGCGGTTCCGGCCGAACGCGGAGACGGTCCTACAGCCGCACAGCGTCCCGCTCCAGCAGCTCGCGGACGGCGGCGTCGTCGCTCTCGGCCTCTTCCTCGTGGTGATCCTCGCCGGGATCGCCGTCTGCATCTGCGCCGTACGACGCCTCTCGGGTCACGAGCGGACCGCCGCCGTCGCGCTCGTCGCCGCTCCCGCTGCGTACCTCGGACATTCCCTCGTCGACTACAACTGGGACTTCCTCGCCGTGACCGCTCCGACGATGGTCGCGCTCGGCTCGCTCGCGGCGGCCGGACGAGAGGCTCTGGCACCTCGCCGGCGTCCCGTTCTCGGTGTCGGGATCGTCGTGCTCGCGGCGCTCGTCCTCGTCTCGTTCTCCTTCCCGCGCCTCGCCGACCGCGCCGAACGACGGTCGACGCGGGCGCTCGCCGACGGTGACCTGCGGACCGCCTCGGACGAGGCGCGCTGGGCGCACTTCTTCAACCCCGCCTCGGCCGACCCCCTCTACGCACGCGCCCGGGTCGCGGAGGTGCAGGGCGTCGACTCGAGGGCCGAGCGCTACTACATCAAGGCGGTCGAGCTTCAGCCCGACAACCCGCTCACCTGGTACACGCTCGGGATCTTCGAGTTCGAGGCGAGGAGGAACCTCTGCGCCGCGTACCGCTTCCTCAACAACGCGTACACCCTCGACCCGAAGGGCAACCAGTGGACGAAGGGGAGCCCGCTCGACGTGGCTCGCGACGCGGTGAACGAGGGCGGCTGCGCGCCTGGGTCCTGAGCGCAGATCGGGAACCGCGACCGCGGATTCCCGATCGCGAAGAGCCCTGAAGGCTGCGGCTTCGCCGCAGCATCCGAGCCACGAATCGAGCGACCTCTACGGCCCGAGAATGAAGACGAGGTGCGCGCGGCCGAGATCGCGTGCGCGCATGCCGTCGAGCGGCGTGACGAGCTTCACGCCGAGGTCCTTGCCGAGGCGCTTGCCCTCCCCCGCGAAGCCGGGCTTGTACATCACGATGCTCCGCGGAACGAGTTCCGGCGCGTTCGTCACGTCGCCGATCCTGTAGCCGCGCGACTGGACGCGCGAAGCGGCGGCGGCCGCGGCCCCG
>DASTWH010000269.1:0-4644 GCA_035758735.1 Gaiellaceae bacterium | reverse complement strand
CGGTTCTCGTCGGGAATGCCACACGCAGCAGCGAACCGGGCTCCCGAAAGCGGCCTCCCGATAGGGGCGGCGGTAGCAGCCGCCAAGAGCTAAGCGCCGCCCCGTACCGGTCTTTCCTTCCCCTGTAGAGATTGATGCGCGGGAGCCTGCGCCCCGACAGCTGGGAGTTCCCGAGCTCCTGCGGATCGAGGAGCGGGAGCTGGGCGCGGGGCTGAACTAGGTGACCGACGACTGGGCGAACGTGACGTACGGTGCGACCGTTCGGAACCCCATTCCTGCGTACATCGAAAGCCCCATGACCGACGACTGCAGCACAACGGATTCGCATCCCCATGCTCTCCCGGCTTCGACAGCGGCCCAGGTGACCGCGCTTCCGAGGCCGCGTCGTCGGGCTTCCGGGAGAGTGCCGACGTTGTAAATGCCGGAGGCGTGTCCGCTGCGGATTGCGATCGAGGTGGCGACCGGTTTCTCATCGAGCCTTCCGACGAACAGCTGGACGTCCGGGTCGGTCGCGAACGATGGTGTGATCAGTCGATGCGCAAGCTCGGCTCGAAGTCCACCTTCCTCAAGGACGCCGACGAATTCATCCAGACTCGACTCGAAGATCGGGACGACGCTTACGCCCGCACCCAATATGGGGGCATCGGGTATTGGATGCAGAACCATGCCTGGGTAGAGGGAGGCGGCAGGCTCGAGCCCGTAGCTTGCGGGAACCTCGGCAAGGCCGGCAGCGAGCTTCTCGGCCACCCACACACGAAAGGGGACGTCGCGTGCTGCAACCCACGCCACAGAGGTGGCTAGTTCGGCGGATAGCGCTTCCCGCGTCACGACGCATCCATTGAACCCCGACAGGGGCAGACCCGTACTGAAGGAGAAGATCGAACCCTCCTCGTGGGTCTCCCCTTCGGAGACATGCTGGGCGAGCTTCCGGAAGGAGGTGATGAAGCTCTCGTCCGCGATGCGGACAAGGTCGTGGTCTGCCTTCATCTGCGCCAGCCAAGCTAGCGTCTGATCCCAACTCGCGAGCTAGTCCCGTGTTGGTGACAGACGGGAACCAGGCGACAGCATTGGAGAGCGCCGTGAAACAGAGGACACCCGCTCGCCATGACGGGTGCCCTCTCCTCCCGACGTGTACGTGACGCGGGCACGAGATCACCGCTAGGAGGAATCGGCATAGCTCGTTCGGCCATCTGTCGAACCCACCCGCGCCACGACCTGTCGAGTCACACGCGCCACCCACGGCTAGATCCGTCTTGGTTGACGGTGATGTGAAGTTGCCGGCGACCGCCCGCGCAAGCAGGCTTCTTCGTTCAGGAGACCACCGCGACGAAACCCAGGTTCTCGTCGGCTCGGGCAGGCTAAGCCTTGGCCGGGTCAAATACATACGCCGTGTCTCGACTCCCGAACGTCTGTCTCGTACTGATCACTCCGGATTCGTCGGAGATCCGATGGGTGTCCGCAGTGCCGAAACCTGGCATGAGGATGCACGGTCGTTTCCAAGGAACGTGGATCGTCGTCGATGAGGTCTGCCGGACGGGATCGATGACGTATACCGTGTTCGCCTCGATGGCCGAGGGGCTGTTTGATCAAGCGAGAGATCTCGCCGGAGCCGCTGTCTCACGCGTGCAGGAGTAAGTCTCACCAGCGACGATGCCTCGCAGGCGGACCGGGCGCACTGCTGCGGATCGAGGAGCGCGAGCTCGAGGCGGGAATCGGAACTGACTACGGCCGTGGCTGCCAGCTCGCCGAGTCACCGCCGTTCACGACAACGGCCGCCTGCCCTCGGCCTGGCTGGCGAAAGACCACCTCACGTTCACGGACGACGACGGTCGGCTCACGATTCGCATCACGAGAACTGGTTCCTTGCGGATCCTCCTCCTCGAGGAGCACGACCGACGCATCGAGCGGCTAACGGAACGAGAGGTTCTCGACGGTGTTGCACGCGGCTGGACTAACGGGGAGATTGCGCTCCACCTCGGACTCGCCTCCGCGACGGTTGCAAAGCACCTCGAGCACATCTACGAGAAGCTCGGCGTCAAGACACGCACCGCTGCTGCAGCACTTGCCTCCGGTACCGGAGGCAAGTCCCGGCCGTAGCCCGATTCGGCGCTCCTCACGTTTCTTCCTCGTCACGCTCACCACTCCCTCGACGTCTTCAACCGGTTCGCGGCGGCGCGGTTGCGCCGCATGCGGACGTGCCGCATTCCACTAGCCGCGTGCAGGAGTTGAGCGTGCGACCGCCGGGTCATACGACGCCGTGTTGTGGCTCCTTCGCGAGCGCAGCCGCGAGTAGGGTGGCCGCGTGGACGAGGACAGCAAGCCCGAGGTCGATGACGATCGCCCGCCGATCTGCGCCGCGTGTGGCGTCACCATGGGGATCGTCATCGACGAGAGCGGAGCGCCGGGCTATGTCTGCCTCGAGTGTGGATTCTCCGATGAGGTGACGTCTCGATCGGCGCATGACAGGCGACGGACCGACGTCGAGGTCTAATGGTCAGTAGCGGTCGTCGGAGAGTCGTGATCACGGGGTTGGGCGCTGTGACGCCGCTGGGTAACGACGTGCCGTCGAGCTGGGGGAATCTCGTCGCAGGAAGAACGACGGCCAACACGATCACGGCGTTCGATGCCAGTGGATTCCCGGTCACGTTCGCCTGTGAGCTGAAGGACTTTGAGCCGACCCAGTGGATCGAGCGCAAGCAGGCGAGGCGCATGGATCGGTTCGCGCAGATGATCGTCGCGGCCGCCCGGCAGGCGCAGGCGGACGCCGGGCTGGAGATCGAGCCGGAGTGCGATCGAGTCGGGGTTTCCTTCGGAACCGCGATGGGCGGCCTCAAGTCGTTCGAGGACACGTGCGACACCCTGCTCGAGCGCGGGCCTGACCGGGTCAATCCATTCTCGCTCACCGCGATCATCCCGAACATGGGCGCCAGCCGGGTCTCGATCGAACTCGGCACGAAGGGCCCGCTCGCCTCCCACTGCACGGCCTGCGCCGCATCGACCATGGCGATCGGCGACGGACTGGACGCCATCCGCCTCGGGCGTGCCGACGTCATGTTCGTAGGAGGCGGCGAGGCGCCGATCACGCCCGTCGGTATTGCCGGCTTCTCTGCGCTCCGCGGTCTTTCACGTCGCAACGACGATCCGGAGCACGCGAGCCGACCGTTCGAGACCGATCGCGACGGCTTCGTCATGGGTGAGGCAGGCGCCATGCTCGCGCTCGAGGAACTCGGGCACGCAACGCGGCGGGGCGCGAGGATATACGCCGAGCTGGTCGGTTACGGCGTCTCGTCCGATGCGCATCACCTCACTGACCCCGACCCGACGGGCCGGAGCCAGGCTCGTGCCATGCTCATGGCGTTCGCGGACGCCGGCGTCTCACCCGACCAGATCGGCTACATCAACGCGCACGGCACCTCGACTCCGCTCGGCGACGCAAGCGAGACGCGGGTGATCAAACGCGCTCTCGGAGAGCACATCGCCCGCAAGGTCGCAGTCTCATCGACCAAGGGTGCCACCGGGCATCCCCTCGGTGCTGCGGGTGCGGTCGAGGCCGTTTTCTGCACGCTCGCGATCCACGAAGGCGTGGTACCGCCGACGATCAACTACGAGACGCCCGATCCCGAGTGCGACCTCGACTACGTCCCGAACGAGGCACGCGAAGCCGCTGTCGTCGTCGCCGTCTCGAATTCGTCAGGCTTCGGCGGACACAACGCGTCGATCGTGCTCCGCCGCTTCGCGGGGTAGGCGCAGCCACACCCAGGTGAGGTGCTGGTGAAGCGCCGCTACCAGTCGCTGCGCTCATCCGTCCCTCGACGTCTGAGGTCGACTTAGATCAGCCGGAACTCGCCAGCCAAAGCCTGGGCGAGGCGCGATGCCTTCGCGACCTCAAGTGGATCAGCGAAGCCGGTGTAGAAGAGTACGGGTGCGCCTCCGGCTCCCGAATCTTCGAAATACGTGCGGACGTGGTCTGCGGGGTTGGTCGCGAAAGGCATCGACCTCCTCGTGGATCTTGTTCCGCGAGTCGCCGTAACACGCGGGAATCAATACCGTGAGCAGTTCTCTCACGCTAAGCGCATGCCGCTTGCGGGAGCCCGACGAACGGGAGAGAGGGAGATGGAGACACTGACGCAGATGAAGTGCGTCGCCTGCAGCAAGGACGTACCGACCGTGACGGATGCGGAGATCGCCCAGTTTCAACCTCAAGTCGCTGAGTGGGAAATCCTGGAGCTCGATGGAATCCGACGCCTGCGACGCATCTTCACGTTCGACGACTTTGCGCAGGCGTTGGAATTCACCAACAAGGTAGGTGCGCTCGCAGAAGAAGAAGGTCATCACCCTGCGCTGCTGACCGAGTGGGGTGGGGCGACCGTCACATGGTGGACGCACAAGATCAGGGGGCTGCACCGCAACGATTTCGTCATGGCGGCTAAGACGGACGTTCTGTACCGACCACAAGCGATCCGCGTATAGGAGGCGAATGCTGCTCCTGGTCACATCGACGGCCGTAGTCTCGAGTGCTTGACACTCGCTAGGCCGCGTCAACTGCTGCGAGGCGCTTCTAGAAGCTCAGCCCAAGCGTGCGTTAGGAACCTCTGATCGCAACCCGGAGGTCGCGGGTTCAAATCCCGCCCCCCGCTACTGAAA
>DASTWH010000110.1:0-16517 GCA_035758735.1 Gaiellaceae bacterium | reverse complement strand
GCCGAGCAGACGCCGCTCACGATGCTCCGCTTCGTGGAGCTCGCGCAGGAGGTCATCCCGCCCGGCGTGCTCCAGGTCGTCACGGGCGACGGCATCCCGGTCGGCGACGCGCTCGTCAAGCACCCGGACATCCGTCTCGTGTCGCTGACGGGCGACACGGCGACGGGGAAGATCATCGCTGCGAACGCCGCGCAGACGGTCAAGCGTGTCCACCTCGAGCTGGGCGGGAAGGCTCCGATGGTCGTGCTCGACGACGCCGACCCGGCGACGGTCGCCGAGGCGATCAAGATCGGCGGGTTCTTCAACTCCGGCCAGGACTGCACCGCCTCGTCGCGCATCCTCGTCTCGGAGCACATCTGGGACGACGTGCTGTCGGCGACCGTCGAGTCCGTCGAGTCGCTCACGGTCGGCGATCCCGGGTCGGACGACGAGGTCGGAATGGGCCCCGTCATCTCCGCCGAGCAGCAGGAGCGCGTCCTCGGGTTCCTCGAGCGTGCGACCGACGCGAAGGCAACGATCGTCACGGGCGGCGAGGCGATCGGCGACCGCGGCTTCTTCGTCAAGCCGACGATCGTCACCGATGTCGACCAGAAGGCCGAGATCGTGCAGAACGAGGTCTTCGGACCCGTGATCACGATGCAGTCCGCTGCGTCGGACGACGCCGCGATCGAGATGGCGAACGACGTGCGCTACGGCCTCGCCGCGTCCGTGTTCTCCCAGAACGTCGGGCGAGCGCTGAAGGTGGCCGCGAAGCTCGACTTCGGCACGGTCTGGGTCAACGAGCACCTGTTCCCGCTGACGTCCGAGATGCCGCACGGCGGCTTCAAGGAGTCGGGTTACGGGAAGGACATGTCCATCTACTCGATGGAGGAGTACACGCGGATCAAGCACGTCTGCGTGAAGCTCGCCGAATGACGACGAGCGAGGGGCAGCCGACCGCGGACGTCCGGCTCGAGGATGTCGTCAAGCGGTTCGACGACACGGTCGCCGTCGACGGGATCTCGGTCGAGATCCCCCGAGGCTCGTTCTTCGCGATGCTCGGCCCGTCCGGGTGTGGAAAGACGACGACGCTGCGGATGATCGGCGGCTTCGAGGAGCCGACCGAGGGGCGGATCTTCCTCGGCGACCAGGACGTCGTCGGCTTGCCGCCGTACAAGCGCGACGTCAACACCGTGTTCCAGAGCTACGCCCTGTTCCCGCACATGTCGATCGAGGACAACGTCGCCTTCGGGCTCGAGCGGAAGGCCGTCCCGAAGAACCAGTTGAAGGGGCGCGTCGCCGAGATGCTCGAGCTCGTCGGCCTCTCGGGGTTCGCCAAGCGGAAGCCGAAGCAGCTCTCCGGAGGCCAGCAGCAGCGGGTCGCGCTCGGGCGCGCCCTCGTGAACCACCCGCGCGTCCTGCTCCTCGACGAGCCGCTCGGCGCGCTCGACCTGAAGCTCCGCAAGAACATGCAGATGGAGCTCAAGCGGATTCAGAGCGAGGTCGGAATCACGTTCGTCCACGTCACGCACGACCAGGAAGAGGCGATGACGATGGCTGACACGATCGCCGTCATGAACAACGGGAGGATCGAGCAGCTCGGGCCGCCGACCGAGCTCTACGAGCGTCCTGCGACCGCATTCGTCGCCGGATTCCTGGGCGCCTCGAACCTGCTGCCGGGAACCATCGAGGGCTCCGACACGATCCGCCTCGACGACGGGACCGTCGTGCGCGCAACGGTCAACGGTCGCGCCGGCGAGGTCGCCGCGGGCGTGCGGCCGGAGAAGATCACGATCGGCGCCGGCGGCGGCGCCAACGAGCTCGCCGGCACGGTGTCCGAGACCGCGTACATCGGCGTCGCGACGCAGGTGGTCGTGCGAACGGCAGCGGGGATCGTGCACGTCTTCGCGCAGAACATGGACTCAGGAGGGCGGGTTCCCCCGCCCGGAACGACTGTCGTACTGAGCTGGGCTCCCGAGTCGACGTTCGTCGTCGACCGGGACGGCTCGGTCAAGGAGGAGGAGGACGGATGAACCCGAGGCTGACCCGACAAGAGCTCCTGCGGCGCGGCGCGGCCGGAAGCGCCCTGCTCGCGTTCCCGTCACTGCTCGCCGCCTGCGGAGGCGGTGGTGGAGGCAGCGACACCGGTGAGGTGAACGACGTCCTCAACTTCTCGAACTGGGAGCTCTACATCGATACGCCGAAGACCCGCAAGGTCGCCGGCCTGACCGGTCCGACGACGCTCGAGCAGTTCACGACGAAGACCGGGATCAAGGTGAACTACTTCGAGGACATCAACTCGAATTCGGAGTACTTCGCGACCGTCCAGGGACGCCTGCGTCAGGGGGACGGCATCGGCCGGGACATCATCGTGTCGACGGACAACGACCGTTTCCTCGGCGACTACATCTCGAACGGCTGGGCCCAGAAGCTCGACAAGGACCTCATTCCGAACATCTCGAACCTCATCGCCGCGCAGGCGAGCCCGCCCTTCGATCCCAACCGCGAGTACTCGCTTCCGTGGTTCTCGGGGATGGACGGCATTGCCTGGAACACGGAGCTCACGGGGCCGGTCACGAGCGTCACGCAGCTCCTCGAAGACCCGAAGCTGAAGGGCAAGGTCGGAGTCTGGAACTCGATGGGCGACACGCTCGGCCTCGTCATGCTCGAGAACGGGGACGACCCGGCGAAGGTCACTGACGAGTCGTTCGATCGTGCGATCGCCGTGATCCAGAAGGCCCAGGACGCCGGTCAGATACGCAGGTTCTACGGCAACGACTACGCGCAGCCTCTCGCGACCGGTGACCTCGCCGCGAGCATGGCCTGGTCGGGCGACATCCTCAACCTCGGGGACCCGAAGGTGCAGTGGGGTATCGCCGAGAAGGGCGGGATCATCTGGACCGACAACATGATCATCCCGACGGGCGGCAGCGTGCCGACTGCGTCGACGTACATGAACTTCGTCTACGACCCGCAGATCGCCGCTGAACTCTCCCTCGGGGCGAACTACATCTCGTCCGTCACGGGCGTGAAGGACGAGGCATCGAAGCTCAACCCCGACGCCGCTTCGAACACGCTCGCCTTCCCGACGGACGACATGCTCGCGCAGATGCACCAGAACGACCCCACGATGTTCGCCAACCCCGAGTACACGAAGAAGTGGCTGGCCGTGCAGGGCAAGTAGAGCGGATCGACTGAGCGGGATGGGCACGTTCTTCCACCGGCATCGGGGCGCGACGCCGTATCTCCTGCTGGCGCCCGGCGTCCTCTGGCTCGCGATCTTCTTCCTGATCCCGCTTGCCTTCCTGGGGTACGAGTCGCTCCAGTCAGGGCTCTTCCCGAGCTTCGAGTTCACGTGGCAGTTCTCGAACTTCTCGGACGGGATCCGCGACTACCACGAGCAGTTCATTCGCTCTTTCGTGTACGCGGGAATCGCGACGGCCGCGTGCCTCCTCCTCGCCTACCCGCTCGTCTACTGGATCGCGTTCCGCGCGGGGCCGTGGCGGAACCTCTTCCTGCTCTTCATCGTCGCGCCGTTCTTCGTCACGTACCTCGTCCGGACGATCGCCTGGCTCAACATCCTGGCCGATCAGGGGCCGGTCGTCTCCATCCTTCGCGACCTCCACATCCTCGGTCCCGACGGACGGCTCCTCGCCACGACGTTCGCGGTCGTGTCCGGCATCACCTACAACTTCTTCCCCTTCATGGCGCTCCCGATCTACGTCTCGTTGGAGCAGATGGACCAGCGCCTCCTCGAGGCGGCGAAGGACCTCTACGCGTCGCCGACCCAGGCCTTCATCCGCGTGACGCTCCCGTTGTCAGCGCCAGGGATCGTCGCCGGAACGCTCCTGACGTTCATCCCGGCGGCCGGCGACTTCATCAACGCCGCGCTCCTCGGCACTCCGAACCAGGCGATGATCGGGAACGTCATCCAGTCGAAGTTCCTCGAGTCGCTCGACTACCCGAGCGCGGCGGCGCTCTCGTTCATCCTCATGGGCCTCATCCTCGTCTCGCTCCTCGTCTATGCCCGCATCGTCGGCTCGGAGAGGCTGACCGGATGACGACCATCGCGGCATCGCCGCCACGGGCGCGACGCAGTGTCGCGGCCCGAACCTGGGCGTTCGTCAAGCGACACGCGCTGATGGTCTACGCGCTCCTCGTCGTCGCCTACCTGATGCTGCCGATCGCCGTCGTGATCCTCTTCTCGTTCAACAAGCCCGCCGGCAAGTTCAACTACGTGTGGGAGGAGTTCACGTTCGACAACTGGGTCAACTGGAACTCGGTCCTCGGCATCCAGGACGCGATCATCACGTCGCTCAAGGTCGGACTGCTCGCCACCGTCGTCGCCACGGCCCTCGGGACGCTCATGGCGATGGCGATCGTCCGCCACCACTTCGTCGGGCGTGGCGCGACGAACGTCCTCGTCTTCTTGCCGATGTCGACGCCGGAGATCGTCCTCGGCGCCTCGCTCCTCACTCTCTTCCTGAACACCAGCTCGATCTTCCAGCTCGGGTTCATCACGATCTTCATCGCACACGTCATGTTCATCGTCAGCTTCGTCGTCGTCACGGTGAAGGCGCGGCTGATCGGCTTCGACCGCCACCTCGAGGAGGCGGCGATGGACCTCGGGGCGAACGAGGCCACGACCTTTCGCAAGGTGACGCTGCCCCTGATCGCGCCGGCCATGCTGGCCGCGGCTCTCCTCGGATTCGCGCTCTCCATCGACGACTTCGTCATCACCTACTTCAATGCGGGCGGGACGCAGACGTTCCCGATCTTCGTCTGGGGGATCGCGCGCGTCGCGGTTCCGCCGCAGGTGAACGTGGTCGCGAGTGCAATCTTCATCGTGGCGATCGCATTCGCCCTCACGAACGTCTTCTGGGAGTACCGCAGCGCCAAGCGAACACGAGGAGCCACATGACCACGACCGCCCCGATCCCGCTCGACCTGCAGCTCGCCGCGAAGGAGCACCTCTGGATGCACTTCACCCGCATGGGCGGGTACGGGGACGCCGAGGTCCCGATCATCGTGCGCGGTGACGGATGTCACCTGGAGGACTCGAACGGGCGGCGCTACATCGACGCGCTGGCGGGGCTCTTCTCGGTCAACATCGGCTATTCGTTCGGCGACGAGATCGGCCAGGCGGCGCATGAGCAGATGCGCGAGCTGCCGTTCTACACGAACTGGTCGTACGCGCACCCGCGCGCGATCGAGCTGGCCGCCGAGGTCGCGTCGCTCGCTCCTGGCGACCTCAACCGTATCTTCTTCTGCTCGGGCGGCTCGGAGGCAGTCGAGTCGGCCTGGAAGCTCGCCCGCCAGTACTACTCGGCGCGCGGCGAGAAGCACGTCCGTGGGCTCGTCACGCCGGGCGCCCGCGCCGGCGCGCAGGAGCCCGAGGTCGACCACGACGCGATCGTCGCGTCGTCCCTCGTCCCGCCGCGGCGGTACAAGGCGATCGCGCGCCACATCGCCTACCACGGGACGACCATGGGCGCGCTCTCGATCAACGGCATCCCGGCAATTCGCGCGCCGTTCGAGCCGCTGCTCGCCGAGGTGCGCCACGTCTCGAATACGAACCGGTACCACCGCCCGCCCGAGGAGACCGAGGCCGAGTTCACGGAGTTCCTCCTCGCCGAGCTCGAGCAGGCGATCCTCGCCATGGGGCCCGAGACCGTCTGCCTCGTCCACATGGAACCGGTTCAGAACGCCGGCGGCTGCTTCACGCCGCCCGAGGGCTACTGGCGCGGCGTGCGCGAGATCTGCGACCGCTACGACATCCTGCTCTCGGCCGACGAGGTCATCACGGCCTTCGGTCGCCTCGGCTACTGGTTCGCCTCCGAGCGCTACGACATCCGGCCGGACATCGTCACGAGTGCGAAGGGTCTCTCGTCCTCGTATGCGGCCATCGGAGCCGTCGTCGCGACGGACCGGGTGATGGACGCCTTCATGGGTGAGACCTCGATGTTCTCCCACGGCATCACGTTCGGCGGGCATCCGGTCATGTGTGCGATCGCGCTCAAGAACATCGAGATCATGAAGCGGGAGCGGATCCTCGAGCACGTCCGCGCGAACGAGGACGCGTTCCGAGCGACGCTCTCGCAACTCCTCGACATCCCGATCGTCGGCGACCTTCGCGGGACGGGCTACTTCTGGGCGATCGAGCTCGTCAAGGACAAGGACACGCGCGAGACGTTTTCGGAAGAGGAGTGCGAGCGGCTCCTGCGCGGCTACCTCTCGACGGCGCTGTGGGACGCGGGGATGATCTGTCGCGCCGACGACCGCGGCGATCCGGTCATCCAGATCTCGCCCCCGCTCGTCGCGGGGCAAGCCGAGTTCGACGAGATCACGTCGATCCTCGGCGACGTGCTGACCGAGGCGTCGGCGCTGATGCGCGGCTAGCGCTCTAGGCGTCCCGCGCGCAGCGGAAGCCAGCGAAGGCCTCCCGGCGCTCCGGGCTCTCCCAGCGGCGGAACGAGGTCCGTGCGATGAGCGCGTCCGTCGCCCACGAGCCGCCTCGCAGCACCCGCACGTCGTCCCCGAAGTTCACCTCGGAGCATTCGGGATAGGGGAACGGCAGGAACCCGGGATAGGGCTCGAACGAGGACGACGTCCACTCCCAGACGTCGCCCGCCATCTGCACGCAGCCGACCGGGCTCACCCCGCCCGAGTACGAGCCGGCGGGCGCTGGGGAGTACCGCCTGCGATCGAGGCTCGCCTCGAACCCCATCCACGCCTGACCCCACGGGTAGCGAAACTTGCCCTCGTGCTCGTGCCAGCCGGCGGCGCGCTCCCACTCGACCTCGGTCGGTAGTCGCTTGCCTGCCCAGTGCGCGTACGCCTCCGCCTCGTAGAAGGACACGTGCTGCACGGGCTCCCATGGCGTGATGGGCTCGGTGCGGCCGAAGCGGACGCGTTCCCAGCCGAAGCTGGAGCGCTCCCAGTAGAGCGGCGCGTGCACGTCCTCACGCTCGCGCCACGCCCAGCCCGCCTCGCTCCAGTGCCTTTGCGCGCGGTAGCTGCGGCTGTCGACGAACTCCGCGAACTCGCCGTTCGTGACGGGCGCCCGGTCGATCCGGAACGCCGGGAGCTCCGTGTCGTGCGGCTCGAGCTCGTTGTCGTACGCCCACGGCTCGTACATCGCGCCGAGCGTGAAGGTCCCGGCCGGGACGAGAAGCTCGTCCGGCCCGCTCGGCGCGCGGTCCGGCGCGGTCGCCGAGTCGACGACCCGGTACTCCGCGCCCGTGCGGCACTGCAGCGCCTCGAGCATCGACTCCTGCGACTGCAGCTCGTTCTGGAGGACGAGGCCGAACACGAAGCCGTGCCTGACGAGCACGTCGGGCGCCTCGAGGTCGATGCGCTCGAGCATGGCGAGCGAGCGCTCGCGGACGTCGTCTGCGTACGCTCGCACGGCCGAGGGCTTCAGCGTCGGGAGCCTCGCGCCGTTCGAGCGCTCGCGCCGGAAGGCGTCGTACACGTGGTCGTGCGCGTCGGGGATCGGGCGCGCCTCGCCGACCGTCCGCAGGATCCACAGCTCCTCGAACCGCGCGACGTGGGCATAGCTCCAGACGAGCGGCGGCACGTGCGGCGAGCTCTGTGCGGCGAGCTCGTCGTCCGACACCGGCGCGAGGAGCTCCTCCGTCGCGCTGCGCCCACGTTCGAGCGCCCGCCGGATCTCGTTGCGGGTCTCCACAGTCGCACTCTGATGAACTGCGCGGACAGCGCAAGAGCGCAGTTGGGTGAAACTGACGTATCGTTTCGCGCTCGTCAGACGAGGAAGGAGCGGGTTGAGATGAGTGAGAGCGCCAACGGAGCGGTCGTCGTCGCGCACGACGTGACGCGCCGCTATGGAGAAGGAGACACGGCAGTCGACGCCCTGAGAGGCGTCAGCGTCGACATCGCACCCGGGAGGGCGACTGCAGTGATGGGGCCGTCGGGCTCGGGCAAGTCGACGCTCATGCACATCCTCGCGGGACTCGACAAGCCGACGTCCGGCACGGTGGGGATCGGGGGCACGGAGATCACGACGCTCGGGGACAACGACTTGACGAAGCTGCGCCGCGAGCACATCGGCTTCGTCTTCCAGTTCTTCAACCTGCTGCCCATGCTGACCGCGAAGGAGAACATCCTCCTGCCGCTCACGATCGCCGGAGAGAAGCCGGACGACGCGTGGTTCGATCAGGTCGTGAAGGACGTCGGGCTCGAGGACCGGCTCTCGCACCGGCCGTCGGAGCTCTCGGGAGGCCAGCAGCAGCGCGTCGCGATCGCGCGTGCACTCATCTCGCGGCCGACCGTGCTCTTCGCAGACGAGCCGACGGGCAACCTCGACTCAGCGACGAGCCAGGAGATCCTCGATCTCCTGCGCCGTTCGGTCGACGAGTACGGCCAGACGATCGTCATGGTGACGCACGACGCCCGCGCGGCGGCGGTCGCCCACCGCGTCCTCTTCCTCGCCGACGGTACGATCGTGCGCGAGCTCGGCGAGTGCGACCCGCACACGATCCACGCCGTCCTGGACGAGCTCGCCGCGTGACGACCGCTCACCTCCGGCTCGCAGTCGCGGGGGAAACCATGTTCCCCCCGCGTGCCCCCTTCTTCCTGAGTACGCGGGGAGCCTCCCGCTTCCCCGCACCCCTCCACCGTCGTCGGCCATCGGAAATCGGCCGATGACGAAGGTCGCACTCCGCGGTCTCGCGGGGCGGAAGCTCCGCGCGGTGCTCACGGGCATCGCGATCGTCCTCGGCGTCGCGATGATCAGCGGCACGTACATCCTCACGGACACGGTCCAGAAGGCGTTCAACGAGCTGCTCGTCGACTCGTACGCCGGGACCGACGCCGTCGTCACCGGCAAGGGGCTCGACATCTCGATCGACGGTGAGAAGCCGCCGCCCCCGCCCGTCGACGCGGCGCTTCTCGACACCGTGCGCGGGGTCGACGGCGTGGCACTCGCGGCCGGGAGCATCCTCGACGAGGACAACACGAAAGTCCTGACGCCGGAAGGCGAGGCCCTCAACTCGGAGGGCTGGCCGACGCTCGGGTTCGGGCTGGACTCGGACCCGGCACTGTCCCGGTTCAACCCGCTCACCCTGCTCGAGGGCACGTGGCCGACCGCCGACGACCAGGTGGTCATCGACGAGGGCACGGCGGACGATCAGGGCTACGAGGTCGGCGAGACCGTCGAGGTCTCGACGCTCCAGCCGAAGCGTGGATTCGAGGTCGTCGGCGTCGCGCAGTACGGCGAGGTCGAGAGCCTCGGGGCGATCAGCTTCGTCGTCTTCACGATTCCGGCGGCACAGGAGCTACTCGGCCGCGAGGGCCAGTTCGACGCGATCTCGGTCGCCGCCGACGATGGGGTCTCCGAAGAGGACCTCGTCACGGCGATCCAGCCCGCCCTCCCAGACGATGCCGAGGTCGTGAGCGCGTCGGCGGAGGCCCAGGAGCAGGCCGACGAGGTGAGCCAGTTCACCTCCATCTTCCGCTACTTCCTGCTCGCCTTCGGCGCGATCGCGCTCTTCGTCGGCGCGTTCGTCATCTTCAACACGTTCTCGATCACCGTCGCCCAGCGCACGCGCGAGTTCGCGACGCTGCGGACGCTCGGAGCGTCGCGACGCCAGGTCCTCGTCTCCGTGATCCTCGAATCACTCGTGATCGGCTTGCTCGCGTCGCTCGTGGGCCTCGGTCTCGGCCTCCTGCTCGCCGAGGGGATCGAAGCGTTGTTCGGGACCCTCGGTGTCGAACTGCCGAGCGCGGACCGCGTCTTCGCCCTTCGCACGGTGGTCGTCTCGCTCGTCGTCGGCGTCGGGATCACGCTCCTCGCGGGGCTCTTCCCGGCGATACGTGCCACACGCGTCCCGCCGATCTCCGCCGTGCGCGAAGGTGCGACGCTGCCGCAGGGACGCTTCCACCGCTTCACGCCGTGGATCGCGGGGCTCGTCATCGTCGGCTCGCTACTGCTCCTCGCCCGTGCGATGTTCACCGACGAGCTCGGGACGGGCGATCGCCTCCTGTCCATCGCGGGTGGCGTGCTGCTCCTGTTCCTCGGTGTGGCGATGCTCTCCTCGAAGCTCGTCACCCCGATCGCCGCGGTCGTCGGCATCCCGGCCCGACAGGCAGGCGGCGCTGCAGGGCGCCTCGCGAGCGGCAACTCCGTCCGCAACCCGGGCCGGACCGCCGCCACTGCGGCCGCGCTGATGATCGGGATCGCGCTCGTCGCCTTCATCGCGACGCTCACGAACGGGATGAAGGCCTCGAACCGCGAGGCGATCGAGAAGCAGATCGCAGCCGACTACGTCGTGACATCCCAAGACGGGTATACGCCGTTCGTCGCCGCCGCGGGCGACGCCCTCGGCGCATCACCGGCAGCCGAGGTCGTGACGAGCGTCCGCTCGGACGGCGGTCTGGTGGACGACGTCACCACGGAGGTCGGAGGCATCGAGCCGGACACGATCGCCGACGCCTACGTCTTCGACTGGAAGGAGGGCGACGAGAGCGTGCTCGCGACGCTCGGTATGGACAAGGCGATCATCACCTCGAACTACGCCGAGGACCACGACATCTCGATCGGTGACGCGCTGACGCTTCGATCGACGGCCGACAAGGCGGCGGAGATAACCGTCGTCGGCACCTTCGAGCCGCCGCCGTTCTACCCGCTGATCGAGAGCGTCAACGTCTCGACGCAGCTCTTCGACTCCCTCTATGACCGTCCCCGCAATCGCTGGACGTGGGCGAACGTCGCCGGCGAGCCGAACGACGAGAACCGTGCGCAGCTCGAGACGGCGATCTCGGGCTTCCCCGACACGCAGCTCGAGACGCGCGAGCAGTGGATCCAGCGCGAGGATCAGGACTTCAACGAGTTCATCTCGTTCCTGTACGTGATGCTGACGCTCGCGGTGTTCGTGAGCGTCTTCGGGATGATCAACACGCTCGTGCTCTCGGTGTACGAGCGGACGCGCGAGATCGGGATGCTGCGTGCGATCGGCATGACCCGGCGGCAGGTGCGCCGCATGATCCGTCAGGAGAGCATCATCACGGCCCTCATCGGCGCCGCGATCGGGCTCCCACTCGGCATCTTCCTCGCGGCGCTCGTGAACCGAGCGCTCTCCGAGTTCGACGTCAGCTTCGCGATCCCGTGGGTTCAGTTGATCGTGCTCACGATCGTCGCGATCGTCATCGGGATCCTGGCCGCGATCATGCCAGCGCGGCGCGCGGCCAAGCTCAATCCGCTCGAAGCGATCGCTTACGAGTGAGCCGCCCGCGCGCGCGCGGGTAACCTCGCGGCGTGGGCCGGTTCGCCATCCGAGGGCTCCTCAGCCGCAAGCTCCGCACGGCGCTCACTGCGATCGCGATCGTGCTCGGCGTCGCCATGATCAGCGGGACGTTCGTCCTGACGGACTCGATCGACCAGGCGTTCGACAAGATCTTCACCGACATCCGGCAGGGCTCGAACGCGGTCATCTCCGGAAAGTCGTCGTTCGACGTCGGCGATCAGACCGGGGTTGCCGCACCGACGCTCGACGACTCGCTCCTGCCGAAGGTGCGTGAGCTTCCGGATGTCGCCCAGGCCGAGGGCAGCGTCGACTCCGACGCCACGCAGTTCATCGGGGACGACGGGAAGGCGGTCGTCTTCGGCGGTGCGCCGAACCTCGGGTTCTCGATCGCGAACGGCGACTCGGTCTTCAATCCACTCACCCTCATCGAGGGGCAGTGGCCGGGGGCGAACGAGGTCGTCGTGGACAAGGAGACCGCGAGCAAGGAGGACTTCGCAGTCGGCGAGACCGTCGGCGTGGCCGCCGAAGGCCCCGTCCAACGGATGCGCATCTCAGGGATCGTCCAGTTCAGCTCGGGCCTCACGATCGGCGGGGCCACGCTCGCCGGGTTCGATCTCCCGACCGCCCAGCGCCTGTTCAAGAAGGTCGGGAAGCTCGACGAGATCGCCGTAGCGGCCGCACCGAACGTCAGCGATCAACAGCTCATCCGGCAGATCGAGACGATCCTCCCGCCCAACGCGCAGGTCCTGACCGGGAGCGAGCAGGCGTCGTCGGACGCTGCCGACACGAACGACTTCATCTCGTTCTTGCGTACCTTCCTCCTCGCGTTCGGCGGGATCGCGCTCTTCGTCGGCTCCTTCGTGATCGCCAACTCGCTCTCGATCACGATCGCGCAGCGCACGCGAGAGTTCGCCACGCTGCGGACGATCGGGGCGACGAACCGGCAGGTCCTCGGCTCGGTCTTCGTGGAGGCGCTCGTCGTCGGCATCGTCGCGTCCGTCGTCGGGCTCTTCCTGGGGCTGCTGCTGGCGAAGGGGCTGTTCTCGCTGTTCGACGCGGTTGGGTTCACGCTCCCGAACACCGGGCTCGTCTTCGAGCCGCGCACCGTATTCATCGCGCTGGCTGCCGGGATCCTGGTGACACTGATCGCGAGCGTCTACCCGGGACTGCGCGCGACGACCGTGCCGCCGATCGCCGCGGTGCGCGAGGGCGCCGTGCTCCCGGGCGAGCCGCTCGACCGGATCCGCAGCACGTCGCTCGCGGCCGCCGTGACGGCCGCCGGCGTGATCCTCGGCGTCGCCGTGATCAGCACGAAGCCCGTGAACACGTTCGTGACCGTGCTGCTCGCCGTGATCGGCCTCATCCTCGTGCTGTTCGGCGGATCGCTCTTCCCGTCGCGCACGGTGGGCGCGCTCGTCGCGGGCGCGCTCGGCTTCGCGGCGCTCCTGTACGGGCTCTTCGTTCCCGGCCTCGGCACCACCGCCGTCCTCCTGTGGATGGGCATCGGCGTCCTGCTCGTCTTCTTCGGTGTCGCGCGCGTTTCGACCAGGCTCATCCCGCGGCTCTCCGTGCTGATGTCGCCGATCGCCCGCTGGGCCGTCTTCCTCCTCAGCGTCATCGTCTGGCCGTTCTTCACGCTGCCGTACTGGCTCCTCCGCCACGGAGCCTGGGGGCCGGGCGCGATCGGCCTGCGCATTCTCGCGTTCCTCGGCGGCGCGCTGCTCAATCCGTTCCTCCTCCCGATCGTGCTCGTCATGTGGATCCGGAAGGCCGTGAGCAGCTGGGAGCCCGAGTGGCCGATGGAGTTCCCGGGCGTGATCCCCGACCGCTCGACATCGCGCGTCGGCACCGAGAACGCGCGCCGCAACCCGCAGCGCACGGCGTCGACGGCGGCGGCCCTCATGATCGGGCTCGCGCTCGTCACGCTCGTCGCGACGCTGGCGGCCGGGATCGTCTCGTCGTTCAAGGACTCCGTCAACGACCTGTTCACGGGCGACTACGCGATCACGGCGCAGAACAACTTCTCGCCGATTCCGATCGACGCCGCCGAGGCTGCCGCGAAGGCGCCGGGCGTGACGGCCGTCGGGAACGTCCGGACCGGGGAGGCGCTCGTCTTCGACGACACGCAGTTCGTGACCGCGGCCGATCCCGGCATGGCGCAGGTCATCGACCTCGACTGGAAGGAAGGCTCCCAGGCGGTCTTCTCGGAGCTCGGCGACGACGGCGTGTTCGTGGATGACTCGTTCGCGAAGGACCACGACCTGGAGCTCGGCTCGACCGTGGCGGTCACGTTCGCGAACGGGACGACGAAGACGTTCGTCGTGAAGGGCATCTTCGACCCGCCGACCGGCGGCTCGCCGTTCGGCGTCGTGACGATGTCGACGACGGTCTGGGACGACCAGACGCCGCAGCCGCGGAACCTCTACTCGTTCGTGAAGATGGAGGGCGGCGCGACCGATGCGAACCAGGCGGCCCTCGACGGGGCCCTCGCCGACTTCCCGAACGCAAAGGCGCAAACGCGCCAGCAGTTCATCGACAACCAGATCTCGGGCCTCAGCTCGGTCCTGAACATCCTCTACGTGCTCCTCGCGCTGTCCGTCATCGTCAGCCTGTTCGGGATCGTCAACACGCTCGTGCTCACCGTCTTCGAGCGCACGCGCGAGATCGGGATGCTGCGCGCGATCGGGATGACGCGGCGGCAGGTGCGGCGGATGATCCGGCACGAAAGCGTCATCACGGCGCTCATCGGCGCGGCGCTCGGGATCGCGCTCGGGATCGTCCTCGCAGCGCTCCTCATCGCGCGCGTCGACTTCCTCGTGTTCGCGTTCCCGACGACCCAGATCATCGTTTTCGTAGTCGCCGCGATCGTCGTCGGCATCGTCGCCGCGATCTTCCCGGCGCGCCGCGCGGCCAAACTGGACCCGCTGCGAGCTATCGCGTACGAATGACGCCTTCAGTGGCGAGCTCGGCGATCTCCTCGTCCGAGTAGCCGACCTCGGCCAGGATCTCGGCGGTGTGCTCGCCGACGAGCGGCGGCGGC
Source organism: Gaiellaceae bacterium (assembly GCA_035758735.1). Classification (GTDB taxonomy): domain Bacteria; phylum Actinomycetota; class Thermoleophilia; order Gaiellales; family Gaiellaceae; genus GMQP-bins7. The sequence goes on along the minus strand of DASTWH010000110.1, from coordinate 2,234 downwards.
GACCGATGCGTGAAGCGCCCTTTGTCGAAGGAGAGCGGAAGCGCCGGAAGCCGGAGCGCTCCGATGACGGGATGCTCGACCTCCTGCACGACGCCGAGGGCGTGCGTCTGCTCGGCGGTGGCGACCTCGGCGACGTCGGCGACCGGTGCAGCCGGTACGCCCGCCGCTTTCAGGAGCTCGAGCCATTCCGCCGCTGGTCGCTCCCGGAGGCGATCCGAAACGAGGCTCGCGAGCTCACTGCGGTTGCGAACGCGGTCGGGGTTCGTACGAAAGCGCTCGTCGGTGATCAGCTCGGGGAGTTCGAGGACGTCGCAGAGCAGCGCGAACAGACGGTCGTTCCCGCCTGCGACCATCAGCTCGCCATCGCGCGTGGGGAACACCTGGTAGGGCGCCACCATCGGGAAGACCGTGCCCTGTGGCTTCGGAACGGTGCCGTCGGCCCAGAACCCGACGAGGTGGTAGTTGACGTAGCCGAGCGCGGTCTCGTAGAGCGAGGTGTCGACGAGCGTGCCCTCGCCGGTCCGCTCGCGATCGAAGAGCGCGGACACGGTCCCGAGCGCGGCCCACATCCCCGTGCCCATGTCGATGAGCGACGAGCCGACGCGAACGCCGGATCGCCCGGGCTCTCCGGTCATGCTGATGAGGCCACCGGCGGCCTGCATGAGCGCGTCGTAGCCGGGCTCGTCGGCGAGCGGGCCGGTGTGGCCGTACGCGCCGACTGAGCAGTACACGAGTCGACGGTTGCGCGCGCGCAACGCCTCCGCGCCGAGCCCGAGGCGGTCCGCGAGCCCCGGTCGCAGGCTCTGCAGGAAGACGTCAGCGCGATCCGCGAGCCGGAGCACCGCCTCCCGGCCGCGCTCCTCGCGGAGCGAGACCGCCAGCGAGCGCTTGCCGGCGTTCACCGCGAGGAACATCGCACTCTCGCCGTCCCAGAACGGGGGGCCCCACGCGCGCCCGTCATCGCCGGTGTCGGGCCGCTCCACCTTGACGACGTCGGCTCCGAGCGCTGACAGGATCTCGGCGCAATATGGCCCGGCGATCGACGTCGTCACATCGACGACACGCATCCCCTCGAGCGGTCGGACCGGCATCGGGGGATCATCGCTTCTCCACGGTGACCCAAGCGATCGCGTCGTCATCGCGACAGCACGGGCGGAGCCCGTGCTCCTCAGGGATCGTCGCGATCGGGAAGCTGCGCTCGCAGCGTCTCGATCTGCGAGAGGATTGACTCGTGCCGGACTGGCTGAACTTCGACCAGATCGCGGAGTGGGTCTCCGGGGCGTGGTGGAGCTACTTCGTGATCTTCGGCGTTGCCGCCGTCGACGCGTTCTTCCCGCTCGTTCCCAGCGAGACGACGCTCGTCATCGGCGGGACGTTCGCCTCGTCGGGCGACCTGAACCTCGTGCTCGTGATCCTCGCCGGCGCCGCGGGAGCCATCGTGGGCGACAACGTCTCGTTCGCGATCGGGAACATGGTGGGCGAACGCACCGTCAAGCGCTGGTTCCGCGGCGAGAAGGCGCACCGCCGGCTCGAGTGGGCCGAGCGGACGCTCGACGAGCGCGGCGCCTACATCATCATCCTCGGCCGCTTCATTCCCGGAGGGCGAACGGCTGTCACGTTCTCGGCGGGCTACCTGCCAACGTTCCCCTGGCGGCGTTTCATCGTCTACGACGTGCCCGCCGGGCTCATCTGGGCGACGTACGGCGCGCTGCTCGGCTACTTCGGAGGCAAGACGTTCGAGGACAACCCGTTCTGGGGCGTCCTCCTCGCGCTCGGCATCGCGCTGACACTCGGGTTCGTCGTCGAGGCGGTCAGGCACCTCTGGGCGCGACGCGCGGGGTCGTGACTACGGTCTCTCCATGAACCGCCTCGCGGGCGCGACCTCGCCGTACCTCCTCCAGCATGCGGAGAACCCCGTCGACTGGTACGAGTGGGGCGACGACGCGTTCGACCGCGCTCGCTCCGAGGACAGGCCGCTCCTCGTGTCGGTGGGCTACAGCTCCTGCCACTGGTGTCACGTGATGGCGCACGAGTCGTTCGAGAGCAGGACCACCGCGGCCCTCATGAACGAGCTCTTCGTGAACGTGAAGGTCGACCGCGAGGAGCGCCCCGACGTCGACGCGGTCACGATGGAGGCGACCGTGCGGATGACCGGGTCGGGCGGCTGGCCGACGACGGTCTTCATGACACCCGACGCCAGGCCGTTCTATGCCGGCACGTACTTCCCGCCCGAG
>DASTWH010000106.1:0-2644 GCA_035758735.1 Gaiellaceae bacterium | reverse complement strand
ACCCTGTCCGGCGGCATGCAGCAGCGCGCCTTCATCGCCAAGGCGCTGGCAGCCCGTCCCGCGCTGCTCGTCCTCGACGAGCCGACGACGGGCGTCGACGCCGAGTCGCAGGAGTCCCTCGCCGAGCTTCTCGCCGATCTGCACGGAGAGCTCGGAGTCACGATCGTCTACGTCTCGCACGAGTTCGGCGCGGTGGAGCACCACGTCCAGCGGATCGTCCTCGTCCGTCGCACGATCGTCTTCGACGGCTCACCTCACGACCTGCCGGGCATGTGGCACGACCCGGGGCACGTGCATGCTCGAGAGTGAGTTCATGCGCCTCGCCCTGGCGGCGGGCGCGATCGTCGGAGTGCTCGCGCCCGCCGTTGGGTTCTTCCTCGTCCAGCGACGCCAGTCCCTCGTCGGCGACGGCATCGGGCACGTTGCTTTCGCGGGCGTGGCCGCTGGGATCCTCCTCGACGTCTCGCCGATCCTGACGGCGCTCGTCGCGGCCGTGCTCGGCGGCGTCGCAATCGAGCTCCTGCGCTCGCGGGGCGGGGCGGCGGGAGACCAGGCGCTCGCGATCGTCTTCTACACGGGGATCGCGCTCGGCGTCGTCCTGGTCGCGGAGGCCGGGGCGCTGAACGTCGACCTCTTCCAATACCTCTTCGGATCGATCCTCACGATCACGCGCGGCGACCTCGCGGTCATCGCGGCGCTCGGTGCGGTCGGCCTCGCGACGATCGCGCTCCTCTACCGCGCGTTCGCTGCGGTCATCATCGACGAGGAGGGCGCGCGAGTCGCGGGTGTCCCGATCGGGTCTCTCAACGTCGCCCTTGCGGCGCTCGCGGCAGTCACGATCGCGCTCTCCATGCGGGTAGTCGGGATCCTGCTCGTCGCCGCCCTCATGGTGCTTCCCGTGAGTGCCGCGGGACGCGTCGCGTGGAGCATGCGCTCGACGCTCGTGCTCTCGATCGCGATCGGCCTCGCGTCGGCACTCGCCGGCCTGACGATCTCCTACTACGCCGACCTGCCGCCCGGCGGGACGATCGTCCTCACTGCCGCCGGCGTGTACCTCGTTGCCCTCGGCGTGAGCCTCGCCCGGGGGCGCTAGGCAGCGGCGAGCGCAGCGCCCACACCCGGCTCGTGGCAACCACGGCAGCGCGCCTCGTACTGCTCGGCCGCCCCGACGACCACGGTGTCCCCGGAGTACGGGGCCGGCTCGCCGTCGACGAGCCGCTGCGTCGTCGTGGCCGGCCCGCCGCAGCGGTGGCAGACGGCCTGCAGCTTGTCGACGAACTCAGCATGCGAGAGGAGCTCGGGCATCGGCCCGAACGGGAGCCGCCGGAAGTCCTGATCGAGACCGGCGACGACGACGCGCACTCCGCGGTCGGCGAGGGCGAGGGCGGCCACGACGACACCCTCGCCGAGGAACTGGGCCTCGTCGATCGCCACGACGTCGAAGCCCTCCGCCTTCGTCGTGATCTCCGCACTGGAGCCGATCGGCACCGCCTGCATGCGAGCGCCGGCATGGCTCACGACGTCGCTCGCGTCGTAGCGATCGTCGATCGCGGGCTTGAAGATGACGACGCGCTGACCGGCGATCTCCGCCCGGCGCAGCCGACGGATCATCTCCTCGCTCTTCCCGCTGAACATCGGACCGCAGATCACCTCGAGCCAGCCACCTCGCTGCGGCGGGATGCGGATCACGGCGGCGATCCTAGAGTCGCCGTCGGAGGGCACCGATCGCCGAATTTGAGCCTGCTACACTCTCGCCCGCGCGGCGGCGTAGCTCAGTTGGTTAGAGCAGCGGAATCATAATCCGCGTGTCGCAGGTTCGAGTCCTGCCGCCGCTACTCGAACACCCCCTTTCTGTCCCACCCGAACCGAGAGAACAATGGCCACCGGAGTACGAGTCGCGATCACGCTCGCGTGCACGGAGTGCAAGCGGCGTAACTACCAGTCGCAGAAGTCCAAGCGAAACTCCCCCGACCGCGTGGAGTTCAAGAAGTACTGCCGCTGGTGCGGCTCGCACACGCTGCATCGGGAGACGAGATAGGTGGCACGCGAGACCCGCAGGCAGCGGCGCGCGGCACGCGCAGCCGCAGGTGAGGCCGCCCCGAGCTCCCGCCGCTCGCGTGCGCAGCAGGTCCGGCCGGCGCAGCAGCCCGTCAAGCAGCAGACCGGCCGCAAGACGGAGAAGCAGCGCGGTCAGTTCGTCCGCGAGTCGTACGCCGAGCTGCGCAAGGTCGACTGGCCGACGCGCAACCAGACGTTCCAGGGCGTCGTCGTCGTGATCATCGCCTGCATCATCGTCGGCGCCTACCTGTGGGGCCTCGACCAGATCATCCGCCCCGTCGTCGACCGCGTCCTGCTGTAGGAGACACCCATGTTTCTTTGGTACGTGATCAACACCTATTCCGGGCACGAGAACAAGGTGAAGACCAATCTCGAGCACCGGATCGTCTCCATGAACCAGCAGCCTGCGTTCAGGCGAGTCGTCGTTCCGACCGAGCAGGTGATCGAGACGAAGGACGGGCAGAAAGTGCAGACCGAGAAGCGGGTACTGCCGGGCTACGTCCTCGTGAACATGAACATGTCCGACGAGGCCTGGACGGTCGTCAAGGGCACGCCGGGCGTGACCGCGTTCGTCGGGGCGGGCGCC
>DASTWH010000197.1:0-6290 GCA_035758735.1 Gaiellaceae bacterium | reverse complement strand
CTCGATCTCGCTCTGCCCCGCACCGACCGTCTCGACGAAGACGACGTCCTTCCCCGCCGCGTCGAGGAGGAGCACTGCTTGCAGCGTCGCCTCGGCGAGCCCGCCGAGGTGCCCACGCGTCCCCATCGAGCGGATGTAGACGCCGGGGTCGAGGAAGTGGTCCGACAACCGGATGCGGTCGCCGAGCAGTGCGCCGTGCGAGAAGGGGCTCGAGGGATCGACGGAGACGACCCCGACGGTTCGGCCGCCCTCCCGGATGTGCCCGACGAGGGAGCCGATGAGGCTCGACTTCCCTACGCCCGGCGGGCCGGTCACGCCGACGATCGCGGCACGGCCGGTCGTCGGGTAGACCTCGCGGACGAGGGGGTACGCGAGCGGATCGCCGTCCTCGACGAGCGAGATCGCACGCGCGAGTGCGCGACGGTCGCCGTTTCGCACGCCGTCGACGAGCTCCCCGAGCGTCAGCTCCCTGCGCGCCACGCAGGGACTCTATGCAGCGCTATGGAGCTGGCCGCTTCGACTCAGCCTTGCGGCGCGCCTCGATCTCCTCGAGGAGGGTCGCGATCCGCTCCAGACCGGTCTCGCGGTGGCTGCTCTCGTCGGAGCCGCGAACGTGGTCGCTGCCGTTTCCGTTCGCGAGCGCCGCGACCGCCGACTCCGAGCTGGCCTCGAACGCGTCGTGCTCCTCGGAGGTCGTGACGGGGAGCCACCGCGTCAGCACGAGCGCGACGAACGCCGCGAGGATGTAGAGCACGCTCGCGGCGATCCACACGGCCCGGGCTCCGAACACGTCGGTCAGGACGCCGGCCGCGGCCATCGCAAGTCCGAGCACCGCGTAGTTGGAGCTCATGATCGTGGCGAGTGCACGGCCGCGGTACTGATCGGGCGCACCGCGCTGGACGAGCAGCCGGTTGCAGACGACGACCGCTCCGTTGCCCGCGGCGCCGCCGATCACGAACACGACCGCGAGCCAGATCGTCGGGCTCAAAGCGGCGGCGCCCCAGCCGACGCCCATGAGCACGAGCGAGCCGACGTAGTTCCGCCGGAGCCCGACCCTCCCGAGCGACGGTGCGCTGAGGAAGCTTCCGAGGGCGAGCCCGACGCCGCTCGCGGCGACGAGCGCGCCGAAGCCGACATTCCCGGCGTCGAGAGTGTCCTTCGCGAAGAACACCTCCGCGACATTGACCCCACCCGAACCGACCAGCGCGACGTTCCAGACGACCAGGACCGTGCGCAGCGGCTTCGCGGTGAGCACGAGCTTCACGCCGTCCGCGACGTCGCGCCAGTGGCCGCGTGTGAGCGGATCCTGCGAGCGCAGCATCCGATCGGGGATGCGGGCTACCAGGGCAGCCGACAGGAGGAAGGTCACCGCGTTGACGGCGTACGGGACGGACGGCCCCCAAACCGCGAAGAGGAGCGCCCCCGCGATCGGCCCGACCGTCATCGCCAACGTGTCCACGGTCACAGTGAGCGAGTTGGCGTTGGCGAGCTCGTCGTCCGACACGAGATTCGGGATCGCCGCGTTCGCGGCCGGGAAGAAGAAACCGGTCGCGATCCCCGTCACGGCGGCGAGCGCCACCAGGCCGACCGCGCTGTCGACGAACGGAAGTGCCGCGAACACGCCGAAGCGCACGAGGTCGGAGACGATCATCAACCACCGGCGCGAGACGCGGTCGATGAGCGGGCCGAGGAGGAACCCGATCAAGACGATCGGGAGGAAGTCGGCGATCAGGAGAGCGGCGATCCATTCCCCCGACTGCGTCAGCTCCTTGATCTGGAGGACGAGCGCGACCGCGGCGAGGTACGTCCCGAAGCTCGACCCCGCAGTGGCGAAGAAGAGGTACCCGAAGGATGGCGACCGGCGAAGAAGGCCGAGACGGCTCGAGGTCTCCACGTCGGGTGGTGACGCTAGCACCGGTTCCGGCGTTCGACTACGGCCTTTTCCAGGCATGTCTCGACCGGACATGGACGCCGAGTTCGCCGCGCGGCGGTGCTCGCCTACGCGCGCATCGCTCTCTCGGCGCGCTTCGCGACGACGCCTGTGAGCCGCCGCAGCTCGTCGCCCGGCGGCGGTACGAGGGCGGACACGTAGACGACCCCCGCCTGGGCGCGCGAGACCTGCAGGGCGACGAAATCGAGGAAGACGCGCACGCCCTGCACGGTCGCCACTGCGCGGAAGGCGACGGAACGCGTTCCCCGCGGCGGGAAGGCCATGCGCCGAAGCGAGGCAAGCCGCACCGCCGTGCCCTGGAGCGCAGTGCGGAGCCCGCTGCGCAGGCACTGCTCGCCCGCCTTGCTCGTGCTGCGCGCCCAGGATACGTTCGCATCCGACCGGGTCGCGTACACGGACGCGGTCGACATCACGTACTCGGGACCGGCGGTGAAGATCGGCGAGTCGCCCCTGCCCGTGAGCGTGAGGTCGGACCCGTCGAGCGCCGAGCAGGAGAAGTCTCCGCCGTTACCCGCATTGGGATGGGCGACGAAGGCCGCATTGAAGTCGGCTGCACGGAGGAGCATCGCCCGGGCTCGCGCCTGGTCGGCAGACGTGAAGCGCTCCTTCGGGTCTCCGCGATCCGCGAGCGCCGCGCCGGCTACGAGGAGCGCTAGGAGGAGACCGACGCTGAGGACGCGACGCACTCCACTCAGCGTACGCAGGCTCACGGCTCGTACGCGAGGTTCTGCCGGAGCCAGCGCTCGGCCTCGGCCAGCGTCATCCCCTTCCGCTCGGCGTAGTCGGCGACCTGGTCGCGACCGAGACGTCCGATGGAGAAGTACCGCGCCTGCGGATGCCCGAAATAGAGGCCGCTCACGCTCGGGCCGGGAGTGGTGGCGAACGACTCGGTCAGCCCGATGCCGGCGTGCTCGGCGTCGAGCAGCGTGAGCAGCGTGCCCTTCTCCGAGTGGTCGGGGCACGCCGGGTAGCCGAAAGCGGGCCGGATACCGCGGAAGTTCTCACGGATGAGATCCTCGTTCGAGCGAGACTCGTCGGGTGCGTACCACTCCGCCCGCGCACGCTCGTGCAAGCGCTCCGCGAATGCCTCGGCGAGGCGGTCGGCGAGCGCTCGCACCATGATCGCCTTGTAGTCGTCCCGCTCGGCCGCGAAGCGGTCCGCCAGCGCCTCGCTCCCGTGGATCGCCACCGCGAACGCGCCGACGTGGTCGGCGAGCCCTTTCTCCCCCGGAACCACGTAGTCGGCGAGCGACCGGTTCGGTCGGGAGTCCGCATGGTCGGCCTGCTGCCGGAGCATCGGGAAGCGGATACCTCCGTTCAGGACGAGATCGTCGCCTTCCGCCCGCGCGAGCCAGAAGCCGTACACACCGCGCGCCTGCAGCGATCCATCGCCGGCGACCTCGTCGAGCAGCTCGTTCGCCGCCTGGAAAAGATCTCGTGCGACCTCCCCCTTCTCGGGGTCGTCGAGGATCGCCGGATAGCGGCCCTTGAGCTCCCAGGCGTGGAAGAAGTAGGTCCAGTCGATGTAGTCGCGAAGAACGGCGATCTCCTCCTCTGCCGTCCGCGCGCCGATGAACGAGGGAACTGCGAGGTCCTCCTCGTGCCACTCGATCGGCGTGCGCCGTTCACGCGCCTCCCGCAACGAGAGCAGCGGCTTTCGCCCCTTCTCGGCGTGGAGCACGCGCAAGCGCTCCTGGTCGGCGCGGTTCTCGGCGTCGAGGCGGTTGCGCCGGTCGCCGTCGAGGAGGTCGCCGACGACCCCCACCACCCGCGAGGCGTCGAGGACGTGCACCGTGGGCTGCCCGTATTCCGGGGCGATGCGCACGGCCGTGTGCTGTTTCGACGTCGTCGCGCCTCCGATGAGCAAGGGCAGCACGAACCCGCGGCGCTCCATCTCCTTCGCGACCGAGACCATCTCGTCCAGGGAGGGCGTGATCAGGCCGGAGAGGCCGACGATGTCGCAATCCTCCTCGACCGCGACGTCGAGGATCTTGTCCGCGGGGACCATCACGCCGAGATCGATGATCTCGTAGCCGTTGCAGCCCAGGACCACGCCGACGATGTTCTTCCCGATGTCGTGGACGTCGCCCTTCACGGTCGCCAGCACGACGCGCGCGGCGGCCGAGCGCTCGGTCTTCTCCGCCTCCATGTACGGCTCGAGGTACGCGACGGCGCGCTTCATCGCACGTGCGCTCTTCACGACCTGCGGCAGGAACATCTTTCCGGAGCCGAAGAGATCGCCGACGATCTTCATCCCGTCCATGAGCGGCCCCTCGATGACGTCGAGCGGGCGCGAGGCCGCCTGACGGGCCTCCTCCGTATCCTCCTCGATGTAGTCGACGACACCGTGAACGAGGGCGTGTGCGAGCCGCTTCTCGACGGGAGCCTCGCGCCAGGCGAGGTCGAGCTCGCGCTTCGTGCCGCCGCCCGTGACGGTCGACGCGTGCTCGACGAGCCGCTCGGTGGCATCGGGGCGTCGGTCGAAGAGGACGTCCTCCACTCGCTCGAGGAGGTCGGGGTCGATGTCCTCGTACACGGCGAGTTGCCCGGCGTTGACGATGCCCATGTCGAGTCCTGCCCGGATCGCGTGGTAGAGGAACGACGCGTGCATCGCCTCGCGCACCTTGTCGTTCCCGCGGAACGCGAATGAGAGGTTCGAGACGCCGCCAGACACGAGCGCTCCAGGACAACGCTCCTTGAGGAGCGGGATCACCTCGATGAATGCCTTCGCGAAGCCGGCGTGCTCCTCGATCCCGGTCGCGACGGCGAGAATGTTCGGGTCGAGGACGATGTCCTCCGGGGCGAATCCTGCTGTGCCGATCAGGAGGTCGTACGCGCGGCCGAGGATCTCCACCTTGCGCTCGACCGTCTCCGCCTGCCCACGCTCGTCGAAGGCCATGACGACGACCGCGGCGCCGTAGGCGCGAACGGTCTGGGCCTGCGCCAGGAACGGCTCTTCCCCTTCCTTCAGCGAGATCGAGTTGACGACACCCTTGCCCTGGAGGCACTTGAGCCCCGCTTCGAGCGCCGAGAAGCGCGAGCTGTCGACCATGATCGGGATGCGCGCGACCTCGGGCTCTGTCGCGAGCAGGTTGAGGTAGGTCGTCATCGCCTGCTCGGCGTCGAGAAGATCGGCGTCCATGTTCACGTCGAGGAGGTTCGCGCCGCCGCGCACCTGCTCGAGCGCGACGCCGACCGCACCCTGGAAGTCGTTCGCCTCGATCAGGCGTCGGAACCGCGCCGACCCCGTGACGTTCGTACGCTCTCCGACGACGACGAAGCCGGTTTCGGGCCGGATCGTGAATGGCTCGAGACCGGAGAAGCGCGGCCGCGTAGAGCGCGGAGGAACGCGTCGCGGCGGCAGGCCCTCGACGGCGCGAACGATCGCCTGCGTGTGCTCGGGTGTCGTCCCGCAACACCCGCCGACGAGGTTGACGAGCCCGTCCTCCGCGAACGCACGGAGGTAGCGACTCGTGTCGGCGGCCTGCTCGTCGTGCAGGCCGAGCGCGTTCGGCAACCCCGCGTTCGGGTGGCACGAGACGTACGTCGAGGCGACGCTCGCGAGACCTTCGAGGAAGGGGCGCATCTCCGTCGCGCCCAGCGAGCAGTTCACGCCGACGATGAAGGGCTCGGCGTGCTCGACCGAGATCCAGAAGGCGTCCGAAGTCTGGCCCGAGAGGTTGCGCCCGCTCCTGTCGATCGCGGTGAACGAGAGCCAGAGTGGAAGCTCGGGCGCGACCGCGCGTGCCGCCACGATCGCCGCCTTCGCGTTCAGGGTGTCGAAGATCGTCTCGATGAGCAGGAGGTCGACTCCGCCGTCGCGCAGCGCGCCGATCTGCTCCTCGTACGTCTCGCGCACGCGGTCGAACGTGACAGCTCGGAAGGCGGCGTCGTCGACCTTCGGCGAGAGCGAAAGCGTCACGTTGAGCGGCCCGACCGAGCCGGCGACGAATCGCGGCTTGTCCGGCGTGCGCGCCGTCCAGTCGTCGGCCGCGGCGCGTGCGAGCCGCGCGCCCTCGAGGCTCATCTCCGCCGCAACGTGCTCGAGCGAGTAATCCGCCTGTCCGATGGACGTCGCCGTGAACGTATTCGTCGTCGCGATGTCCGCGCCCGCCTCGAAGTACGAGTCGTGGATCTCGGCGACGATCTGCGGCTGGGTGATGTTGAGCACGTCGGGGTCGCCCTTGACATCGCGCCCGTGATCGCGCAGCCGCTCACCGCGGTAGTCCGTCTCCGACAGCCCCCTGCTGTGGATCAGCACCCCCCACGAGCCGTCCAGGACGGCGATCCGCCGATCCATGATCTCTCGTAGACGGTCTGCTGCGCTCACCTGATCTCC